>JAVEWX010000102.1:0-10891 GCA_034004335.1 Bacteroidales bacterium
TCTTTAACTATACCTTCAAAGCCCATCCCGGTCTTACTCTCAAAGAATAAACTAGTTTCTAGTGCTTCTGCGGGCCTCTCTACGCCCGCCTGTCTTTATCTCAATACTTTCAAAGAACTTATTTATTACTGACTATCCCTACCCTCAAAAAAACCGGGAAAGGACGACAAAGATAATGCTTCAAAAAATTCTCTGCAAATAATTCCGTCTGATTTTTACTCAGCCTGGCTTGCCGTCAAAGTACGGCAGCACGGGCGACACAGACACTTCAACGCAGAAAAAGAACCTGCTCTCTTGTGAAAGCGGGTGCAAATGTAGCAACTTGTTCCTTTCAAACAAGATATTTAAAAAAAATTTTACCTGGTTATGTCTTAATCCGATTTCCGGTCATCTCCTGTCCTGATGACAGTGACATCAGGCAATTTCAGGTTATTGCAGCAAAGTTAATGGCTGCTGTCCCTGCAATAATTGAGACTAATTACTTATTTTCGTGTCGTAATCAGTGCGGATGGAGAATCTTGTCATCATACCAACCTACAATGAGAGTGAGAACATCGGCGCTCTCATAACTGCCATCAAAAACCTTGATTCCGGTTTTGACATACTTGTAATTGATGACAACTCGCCTGACGGAACCGCTTCGATAGTAAAGAGGATGCAGTCGGAAAAGGCGGGCATCCACCTCATTGAGAGAGAGGGAAAGCTGGGCCTCGGCACCGCATACATAGCAGGATTCAAATGGGCCCTTGACAGAAGTTACAATTACATCTATGAGATGGATGCGGACTTTTCACACAACCCTAACGACCTGGAGAAACTGTACAGGGCCTGCCATACGGATGGCGCCGACCTGGCAATAGGCTCACGCTACATAAGCGGGGTGAATGTCGTCAACTGGCCGCTGAGCAGGGTGCTGATGTCATATTGCGCCTCAATATACGTGAGGCTGGTAACAGGCATGAAGGTAAAGGATACGACGGCCGGATTCAAGTGCTACCGCCGTGAAGTACTTGAAGCCATCAGACCCGATCAGATAAAATCGGTAGGTTATGCCTTCCAGATTGAGATGAAGTTCAATGCCTGGAGACTTGGCTACCGCATTGTTGAAATACCCATAATCTTCACCGACAGGAGACTGGGAACCTCCAAAATGTCGGGAGGAATATTCAATGAGGCACTGTGGGGCGTTCTGAGAATGAAACTCAGGAGCCTGTTTTCGGGCACTGGGAAAGATAAAGAGACCTGAGCATGAAGACATTATGCATAAAAGGGGGCACAATAATCAACGAAGGCAGGCAGTTCACCAGCGACATACTGATTGAAGGTGAAACGATAAGTTCGGTAGGCTTTACTGATGTCTCAAAACTGCCGGGAGATGCTCATCTGATAAATGCAGCCGGATTGTATGTCATCCCCGGAGTAATAGATGACCAGGTGCATTTCAGGGAGCCCGGACTCACGCACAAGGGATCAATTGGAAGTGAATCGAGAGCCGCTGCTGCAGGGGGAATTACCTCATTCATGGACATGCCCAACACAAAACCCCCGACAACCTCGGAGGAATTGCTGAAACAGAAGCTGTCAATTGCATCGGAAAATTCGGTCATTAACTATGCCTTTTATCTGGGGGCAACGAATGATAACATCAGTGACCTTCTCGACTGTGATCCCTCCCTATACTGCGGAGTAAAGGTATTCATGGGCTCATCAACGGGCAACATGCTGGTAAACAACGAGAAAACACTCCGCGAGATATTTCGCAACGTAAGGAAAAGAGTGGCCTGCCACTGTGAAGAGGAACATATTATTCAGAAGAATACAATCGGGGCCAGGCTGAAATATGGTGAAAGTATACCTCCAGAGATGCATCCGGTCATCAGAAGCAGGGAAGCCTGTTTCATCTCCTCATCAAAAGCAGTGGCCCTTGCCCGCGAGTATGGCACATTGCTCCATCTGCTTCACCTGTCAACCGCCGAGGAGACGAAGTTGTTTGATAATTCAATGCCCGTAACCGGGAAAAGAATAACGGGGGAGGTTTGTGTTCATCATCTATGGTTTGATGATACCGACTACGCAAAAAAGGGGAACCTTATCAAATGGAACCCTTCCATAAAGACTGCCTTTGACAGGAAGGCGCTTCTCGACGCCGTAAACAACAATCTGATTGACATAATAGCTACCGATCATGCACCCCATACACGGGAAGAAAAGGAAAAGGAGTATTTTGCTGCCCCATCGGGCGGGCCCCTTGTACAACACTCCCTTGTGGCGGTTATGGAGTTATTCCACAGGGGTCTGATAAGCATGGAGAAGATTGTTGAAAAGATGTGCCACAACCCGGCAATATTATTCGGCGTCGCCCATAGGGGATTCCTGCGTGAAGGATACAAGGCTGACATCACCATTGTTGATCCCGATAATTCATTCACGGTTGAAAAGCAGAACCTGTTATACCGGTGCGGCTGGTCGCCATTTGAAGGCGTTACGTTCAGGTCGCGAGTGCACACCACCCTGGTCAACGGAGAGGTAGTGTACACGGGAGGCAGGGTAGCTGACCACATCAGGGGACAGCAATTAATTTTCAAATGACACGGCTATGGCACTCATCAACAGACATATACATTATCTCCTGCTCTGCAGCCTTATAATCCTCGCTGGGTGTAGCGACAAGAAGCAGGTTCCACCCGGACTTCCTGCGCCACAAGCCTTCAAGCCCGACTCAGGATTTATGCTTATTGCTACCGGCATCAATTATGATGTGATTGTCAGACCACCTGCGGAATCTGATCCCTGGGAGAGTGAAAGGGTAAGAGGCTACAACGGCCCGGTGCTGATTGAAAGTATTTTTGAAAAAGTTTATTCTGGAACCATGACAGCCTATGATATAGCCACCGGCACTCCCTTGAGTACCCAGAGTGTAAGAAGCCTTGAAAGGGACATGGGTACTGACAGGTCACAGGTTTCAAAACTTCAGTTTACGGAGGACTGGTATTACAATGCCTCCACCGGTGAGATAAAAAAAGTTGTAAGATCGCTGGCGCTTGGATACGACTATATCGACAGTCAGGGCAGAATGTTCGGCTACAAGGCGCTTTTCATGATTGTACCGGGCGAGTAAAGACAAACCTGACTGTCTTCCTGGTTCTCTGCTCAACCATTACCTGTCTGCCCAAAGTCATCTTTTCTATTGCCTCAGGTGTGTAGTGCCGTATGGTTACCATCTCTACATTGTCGTTATAGACTACCCTGAACTCCTCCCCGAGCAGTTTCATTATCTCCCCGATCCGTTCCGCTTCATGATCAGCGCAAATATTGATGCTCACGGCACTGGCCTGCACCAGGTTAACCTTTATTCCGATGTCGGTCAGAATCATGAATATCCGGCTGAGGTTCTCGCTTATGGCAAAGGAGAAGTCGCGAGGCAATATGGAGATCATAATCTGGTCTTCCTTCTTCACAAAAACAGGTACTGAAGGAGCACCTCCGGCATCGGGTACTATAATGGTCCCTTCGGCTCCGGGGTCGAGAAACGACTTTACGTACAGGGGTATGGACTTGTTATGAAGCGGCCTGATAGTCTTGGGATGAATCACCTTGGCTCCCGAGAAGGTCATTTCCACAGCCTCCTTGTATGAGACCACCGGCAGTCTTTCAGTATCCTTCAGCCACTGAGGGTCGGCATTGAGCAGTCCGGGTACATCCTTCCAAACATAGACACCGGTAGCATCAAGCATATTTGCCAGGACCGCAGCCGTATAATCGGAGCCCTCCCTGCCCAGGGTAGTCGTTTTTCCTCCGAGGGTTCCGCCAATGAAGCCCTGGGTAAGATAAACATGTGCGCGCGAAAAATTGAATGTTGCCGATAATCTCTTACGGCTCTCTTCCCACACGATGTTGGCATCCCTGTGCCTGTTGTCGGTCACCAGGACTTTCCTTATATCAACCCACCTGTTCATAACACCTGCTTCGTTAAGGAAGCCTGATACAATGATTGTGGACCATACTTCGCCAAAGGAGACAACCTGGTCATATTCAAAATCATAATCTGCGCTGCATTCTCCTGCCAGGTAAGCTGACAGTTGGCTGAGTGAGTTTTCAAAGAGCAGTCCGGTCTCACTGTTTGCCATTTTAAGATCGATGATCACATTGCGGTGATAGTCTGCAATACTCTCAAGGAGTTCCCTGTATTTATCCTCTCTACTCATCCGGCTTGCGAGGATACTTTCGAGGGCATTGGTAGTTTTGCCGAAGGCAGAAACCACAATAACAAGATCATCATCTGCCTTACCTGCTATCGCAGCAAGATTCCTGATGCCCCATGCATCTCTGACCGAGGCTCCGCCGAATTTGTATACTATCATCACAGGAAATTTCCGTCAAAATTAAGATTATCCTGTTTCGTTGCAATTAGTTTTACTAAATTTGCATAACCCGAACCTAAATCATCCCCCGATGAGCAGTTATAATATTACCACCCTTAACGATTTCATTATTCAGAAGCAGAAAGATTTCCCCTATGCCAGGGGTGAGCTTTCGACACTGCTGCATCATATCGGTACTGCCGCAAAGATGGTTAACACCAAGATCCGGAGGGCCGGCCTTGTTGAGATACTCGGGAAATCCGGCTCGATAAATATTCAGGGTGAGACCCAGCAGAAGCTTGACGTTTATGCCGACGAGGTGTTTATCAATGCGCTGCTTTCAAGCGGAGAATGTTGTGGTCTGGCTTCAGAGGAAAATCAGAACGAAATAGTCTTCACCGATGCTTTCGGCAGAGATGGCAAATATGTGGTTTGCATAGATCCCCTCGACGGTTCATCAAACATAGACGTGAATGTCTCGGTAGGTTCCATCTTTTCGATATACAGGCGCCTGACGACCCGGGGAGAGAAGGCTGCCCGGGAGGATTTCCTGCAGCCCGGCTCGAGGCAGGTAGCTGCCGGTTACGTTATTTATGGTTCCTCGACAATGCTGGTGTACACTACCGGAAACGGCGTCAACGGCTTCACCCTCGACCCGTCGATGGGAGAATTTTGCCTGTCGCATGCCGATATAAGAACTCCGAAAGACGGGAATATCTATTCAATCAACGAGGGCAACTATTACAGGTTCCCCGCGGGGGTCAAACAGTATCTCAAGTATTGCCAGGAGACAGATGCCGCCACCAACAGGCCTTACACCTCCAGGTACATAGGTTCACTGGTATCTGACTTTCACAGGAATCTTTTAAAGGGAGGCATCTTTCTTTACCCCCGGTATGAAAACGCACCTAAAGGAAAGCTCCGCCTGGTTTACGAATGCAATCCCATTTCGTTTCTTGCAGAGCAGGCCGGGGGAAGCGCATCGGACGGGCACCGGAGAATACTTGACATTGAGCCGTCGTCACTTCATGAGCGATCGCCTTACTATGTCGGTTCAGCCAACATGGTGAAGAAAGTAGAGGAGTTGCTTGAGTTATGCAGGGATAAGGATTGTTAATAATCCCCGGCCTGCATTTTGCAGAACCGCGAGGCATTGCTAATTTTGCGGACTGCAACAAGATGATGGAAGAACTGGTACCGGCCACCCTGTATGAAAAGCATCCCCTGTTTGGCCGGCTTGTGGAGGAGATCAACGAAAGGCATGAGGGAGCCGTTCAGATTGAAGGCCTTACAGGTTCTTCCGCAGCGGTTATTTTATCCCTGCTGTTCAAGAGAAGCTGTACAACCCATCTGGCAATACTTCCAGACAAGGACGATGCCGCATATTTCTACAACGACCTGGTGGCACTCGCAGGAGAAGAAAGCGTTTTGTTCTTCCCCTCCTCATTCAGGAGATCAGCAAGATATGAAAACACAGATCCTGCCAATATAGTACTTCGAACGGGTGTTCTCAATATCCTGTCATCGGGTTCCGGTATAAGAATTATTGTCACTTACCCCGAGGGTGTAACAGAGGGGGTGATAAGCCGGGAAAACCTGCACAGGAATACATTATCGCTGAAGAAGGGTGATAACCTTTCACCCGGTTTTGTTGAGGAGGTTCTCCAGGAGTACGGATTCACGCGAACCGATTTTGTATATGAACCCGGGCAATATGCCGTCAGGGGAAGCATCACGGACCTTTTTTCATATGCTACCGACAAACCTTACAGGGTAGATTTCTTTGGTGATGTCATTGAGTCCATACGGATCTTCAATCCTGATGACCAGCTTTCACAAGGTGTTGTGGGGGAGATATCTGTCATCCCCGACATACAGAACTTTTCTGCACGTGACGTAAGGGACTCCCTGTTTGACTATCTTGATAGCAGCACAGTGGTCTGGCTCAGCTCTCCGGGGTTCATCAGGGACAGGGCAAATGAACTGTACAACCAGGCCGATGCAGTTCGCGGGGGAGAAGACGGGCCCGGTAAGCAGGATACTCTCCTGGACGGTAGTCGCCTGATGAGTGAGGCCGGCAGGTTCAGGAATATGATTATCGGCAGCCTGCAGGAAGTAAGCGCATCGAGGAGCTATTCCTTCAATACCGAGCCACAGCCCGCGTTCAACAAGAATTTCAGCCTCCTGGGTGACAGGCTCCGGCAGAACACCGAAAAGGGATACAGGAATGTGATTATCTCAGAGAGTGAGGCTCAGAT
Source organism: Bacteroidales bacterium (assembly GCA_034004335.1). Taxonomy (GTDB): domain Bacteria; phylum Bacteroidota; class Bacteroidia; order Bacteroidales; family VadinHA17; genus SLNP01. The sequence goes on from JAVEWX010000102.1 coordinate 6,620, forward strand.
TGAGAGGCTTCGCGACATATTTGCCGAAGTTGACCCGTCAGCCTCCTTCAGGCCTCTTCTGTTCAACCTTCATGCAGGATTCACCGACCACGACCTCAGGATATCGTTCTATACCGACCATCAGATATTTGACCGTTATCACAGGTACAGGATAAGAGGGTACTTTACCCGGAAGGAGAGCATATCGCTCAAGGAACTTACCGGCCTCAATCCCGGTGACTTCGTTGTCCATATCGATCATGGAATAGGACGTTTCGGGGGTCTCGAGAAGATAGAGATCAACGGCAGGATGCAGGAAGCCATCAAGCTGGTGTACCGCGACAATGACATACTCTTCGTTGGCATCAACTCGTTGCACCGCATTTCCAAATACAAGGGGAAGGATGCCTCAGAACCCAGGATACACAAACTCGGCTCGGGAGCATGGCAGAAACTGAAGCAGGAAACCAAGAGAAAGGTAAAGGATATTGCCCGTGACCTGATACGGATATATGCAAGGAGGATGACCTTGCCGGGAACCGCATACTCACCCGATTCATATCTTCAGAGGGAACTAGAGGCTTCATTTCTTTACGAGGATACTCCCGACCAGGTTTCGGCAACAGTGGCAGTAAAAAAGGATATGGAGGCTGATTACCCCATGGACCGGCTTATATGCGGTGATGTAGGGTTCGGAAAAACGGAAATTGCCGTAAGGGCATCCTTCAAGGCAGCCACCGACGGCAAGCAGACAGCCCTGCTGGTACCGACAACCATCCTGGCTCTTCAGCACTTTAAAACCTTCCGGTCGCGACTGGCCGATTTCCCCTGCAGGGTTGATTACCTGAGCCGGCACAGAAACCCGGCCGACCAGAAAAAGATACTTGCCTCCCTGGCTGACGGGTCAACCGACATCATAATCGGCACACACCGGCTTATAAGCAACGATGTGATTTTCAAAGATCTGGGACTGTTGATTATAGATGAGGAGCAACGTTTCGGTGTTGCAGCCAAGGAGAAGATCAAGAAGCTGAAAGCAGATGTTGATACCCTTACTCTCTCAGCCACTCCCATACCGAGGACCCTACAGTTCTCACTGATGGGAGCCCGCGACATGTCGGTGATAAACACCCCTCCCCCCAACAGGGTTCCGATTGTGACAGAACTTCATGGCTTCAGCGAGGAGATTGTCAGGGAGGGCATTGAATATGAAGTAAACAGAAACGGGCAGGTGTTCTTCATTCATAACAGGGTTGAGACCATCAGGGAGATGCAGGCATCCCTGGAAAGGATATGCAGCGGTATAAGGACCGCCGTGGTTCATGGCAAGATGCCGGGAAGGGAAGTTGAGGGCATTATGAGTGGATTCATAGAAGGCGACTACGATGTTCTCATTGCCACAACAATAATTGAATCAGGACTGGACATACCCAATGCCAACACAATATTCATCAACGATGCTCATTATTTCGGCCTTTCAGAGCTTCATCAGTTGAGAGGAAGGGTGGGTCGGTCAAACAGGAAGGCATTCTGTTATCTTCTTACCCCTCCGTTGTCGTCACTCACTCATGATGCCCGCAGGCGGGTCGTGGCCATAGAGGAGTTTTCAGGTCTCAGCAGCGGATTTAACATCGCCCTGCAGGACCTCGACATAAGGGGTGCCGGTAACCTGCTGGGCAGTGAACAGAGCGGTTTCATCGCGGACATCGGTTTTGAGGCCTACCAGAGAATACTCAGCGAAGCCGCCCTTGAACTGAAGGCTGAAAGCGAAGCAGGTCAGGATGAACTTCATGAAGCCGCTGTAGTTGAAAGAACGTACACTCCTCTGGCCGACATACAGATAGACACGGACATGGAGATCATGTTCCCCGACGACTATATTGCCAATATTCCCGAAAGAATAAGGCTGTATCGCGAACTTAACGAGCTTCACAACGAGGAAGACCTTGCCGGGTTTGCCGCAAGGCTTAAGGACCGGTTCGGACCGGTTCCCCCTCAGGCTGTAGCACTGCTCGACATTGTCAGACTGAAATGGATTGCGACAGGACTGGGGATGGAAAAGATATCACTCAAGAACAGTCTTATGACAGCTTCCTTTGTGTCGAACCCGAAATCACCATTCTACCGGTCACAGAAATTCATTGCACTGATGAATTTCGTGAACCGGAGGCAGAACAGGATGAAGATGAAACAGAGTCAGCACAGGCTGATCCTGACAATCGACAACATCAGGTCAGTTGCTTCAGCGAAGGAGGTTCTGACCGAAATGGACCGGAACACCGATTGAAATAATTTATTATTTTTGCGCCGTTATCGCTTTATGGATGAATCTGATAGCAGACATAGGTAATACTTCATTCAAGCTTGCCCTGGTGGAGAAAGGGAACTTTCTCAGGACAGAACGATTCCACTCTGTTGAGGAAATTATTGCCTTCATCGAAAGAGAGAGTCTCTCATTCGAAAAGGTGATAATTTCGTCGGTAGCCAACACCGGCACTGAGCTGACTGATTTTTTAAGTGAAAGGTCGGGTTACATCCATATCCTCTCAGCAAAGTCAGCTTTCCCCTTCCGGATTAACTACGACACTCCGGGGACACTGGGTATGGACAGGCTTGCAGCCGTTGCCGGGGCATATAATAAATATGGTAATGGTAACGTTCTGATTATCGATGCCGGAACGGCAATAACATATGACCTGCTGACAGAAGGCAGATACTGCGGCGGAGCAATCTCACCAGGCATCAGCATGCGTTTCAGGGCCCTGAGCACTTTCACCGGCAGGTTACCCCTTGTCGAGCGGGGCATCTGTTCAGGGTTCCCGGCCAGAAGTACATCTGACGGGATAAATTGCGGGGTTGTTAATGGAGTTGTATTTGAAATAAATAGATATATTTGCGAATTTAAAGAAAAATACCCTGAGCCGGTAACCATACTGACAGGAGGAGACAGCGGGTACATTTCGGAGAGGCTCTCCGCGAAGCATGTCAATGACCCTGATCTGGTGCTGAAGGGATTGAATTATATACTTGAGTTTAATGCAGAAAAGAACGCATAGGATAGCTGTCATACTGGCACTCCTGGTAATTTTCACCCAGGCAAGCGGCCAGAAGCTGGTCAACTCACCCTATTCCAGGTTCAACCTTGGAATACTCGAGCCCTCACTCAGTTTCCGGTCTGCAGGCATGGGCGGGCTGGCGGTAGCCCTGCGCGACAACTCCTCCGTATCCTACTCAAATCCAGCCTCCTACAGCAGTCTCGACACAAATTCCTTCCTGTTTGACGTAGGTCTCGATTACACCGCTGCCTTTCTTAAAGATAATGTCAGCAAGCACTTCAGTGACGACATGAATTTTGACCATCTGGTTATTGCCTTCCCCATTATGAAAAACCTGGGATTCGCAGCCGGGGTTACTCCCTACAGCAACGGATATTATTTTATTTCCAGGAACATTGCAGAGGGAGACCCTGAATACAATCCTATTGCCGGAGAAGTAACAATTGCGCACAAGGGGTCGGGAGGCATAACAAGGGCCTTTGCGGGAACCGGGATAACGCTGCTCCCGGGACTATCGGCCGGAGCCAATATTAACATTCTTTTTGGCAGCATCAACAGGATCAATGAGACCTCTCTCTCCTCAGATCCCAATTTTTTCAACAGCAGGCTTGAGGAGAACATAACATTGAATGGTTTCGGCTACTCGGGGGGACTGCAATATGTCGTGAAGCTGAGGAATAAAAAATCGTTTACGGCAGGGGTGTCATATCAGTTCAGCAACAAATACAAATCGGATTACAACAATGTTTTCTTCAGATATACAAGCTACAATCTTCCTCCCTATTCTCCCGACACCCTTTACAAAACAGATATCACTGGCGGTACGATACGCCTCCCTCAAACCCTGAATGCCGGAATCAGTTTCAATATCGAAGAAAAACTGACGGCAGGAGTGGAATACAATGTAACCAACTGGAGCGAAGCCACACTGATGGGAACCCAGGCCCTGGCACCGAAGGTTGAAAGCTTCAGGGTCGGCATCGAGTATATCCCCGACAGATACTCCATCTACAGTCCCCTCGAAAGAATGGAATACAGGCTTGGCGGATATGTTTCCGATAATTACCTGATGATAGGTGACGAGCAGATAAAAGAGTTTGGCATTACTTTTGGTATCGGTATGCTGATGGCCCGCTCATGGTCGAAACTTAACCTGTACTTCGACTATAATTCGCGGGGAGGATCTTTGAATAACGGGTTGCACCGCGAGAACTGTTTCTCGCTGGGACTGAGCCTG
>JAVEWX010000103.1:0-10888 GCA_034004335.1 Bacteroidales bacterium
CCTCGATCAGGTTTGAGCACACGGTAAGTTAATACTATGAGCCCCAACACTAACTGATACTCTTAAACAAGGGAATGAACCTATGAATTTCATTCGTGCCAGAGCAGCCTCAATATTCAGGTTTTACTATGAGGGTTTCAGGAATATGCCTGAATGGGGGATAAGGGTGTGGATCATAATCCTCATTAAGCTGTTCATCATGTTTTTAATTCTCAGACTATTTTTCTTCCCCGATTTCCTGAAATCGGGTTTCGATACCGACGAAGAACGAAGCAACTATGTCCTGGAGCAACTAGTAAACAAGCCATCAAAATATGATTGAAAATGTTGATTTGAGTCTGGTCGACTGGTCGAGGGCGCAATTTGCCCTGACAGCCATCTACCATTGGTTATTTGTTCCTCTTACACTGGGATTGTCGTTTATCCTTGCCATGATGGAGACAATCTACGTTAAAACCGGAAAGGAGGAATGGAAGAAAATCACCAAATTCTGGATGAAACTGTTTGGCATTAACTTCGCTATAGGAGTAGCTACGGGCATTATCCTGGAATTTGAATTCGGTACCAACTGGTCCAATTACTCCTGGTTCGTCGGAGATATCTTCGGTGCTCCTCTGGCCATAGAGGGAATATTTGCCTTCTTCCTCGAATCAACATTCATTGCCGTAATGTTTTTCGGATGGAACAAGGTCAGCAAAAAGTTTCATCTTGTATCAACATGGCTGGTTGCAGTGGGAGCAAACCTGTCGGCGCTCTGGATACTTGTTGCCAACGCCTGGATGCAGAATCCGGTGGGCATGGCATTCAATCCCGATACCGCCAGGAATGAAATGGTTGATTTCTGGGCTGTCGTGTTCAATCCTGTGGCGGTAGACAAATTCCTGCATACCATAACTTCTGGATTTGTCCTTGCATCCATCTTCGTTCTGGGAGTGAGCTCCTGGTTCCTGCTGAAGAAAAGGGAAACTGAACTTGCCCGCAGAAGTATTGTCATAGCATCGGTTTTCGGCCTTATTTCATCACTTTTCCTGATATGGACGGGTGACACATCGGCCAGAACCCTGGCAAATGTGCAGCCTGTTAAGTTTGCCTCCTTCGAGGCATTGTATGATGGAAAAGAGAATGCCGGCCTGGTAGCGGTGGGACTGCTGAAGGAGGGGGAGGAGAGTATCGGAGATCTCAGGGTAAAGGATTTTGTCTTCAGATTAGAGATCCCGGGTTTCCTGTCCGTTATGACTGCAGGCGACAAGGATGCATATGTGCCGGGAATCAAGGACTATATTCACGGCAACAGCGAGATGGGGATACTGCCTGCTGCCGAAAAAATAGAAAGAGGCAAACATGCCAGGGATGTATTGATGCTTTACAAGAGGGCAAAGGAGCAGGGCGATACCCGAACCACAGACTCCTTGCGTAACTATTTCGACGATGAGCAGTTCCTTGATCAAAACTTCAGGTACTTTGGGTATGCCTTCCTTAATGCTCCCGAGGATATCGTTCCAAACGTGCCTATTGCCTTCTACAGCTTTCATCTAATGGTTATGCTGGGATTTCTCTTCCTGCTGCTGTTTGCTCTTGCACTATGGCTTGTAGTCAGGGGCAAACTCGAGCAGCACAGGTGGCTGCTCCAGGTGGCGCTGCTGTCAATACCTCTACCTTACATAGCCAGTGAACTGGGATGGGTGGTGGCCGAAATGGGACGCCAGCCATGGATAATACAGGACCTGATGCCTGTGTCGGTAGCGGTGAGCCACATCTCCGCCTCATCGGTGCAGGTTACCTTCTGGCTGTTTGCCGCTCTCTTTACCGCACTTCTTATAGCCGAGGTGTCGATTATGATTAACCAGATAAGAAACAAACATAAACAGTAGGAGGTAAGACAATGATTTTGGTGTTAACTCATTCATTTCTTCAGGGATACTGGTGGTTCATCATTTCCCTGCTTGCCAGCCTGCTCGTTTTCCTTATGTTTGTTCAGGGTGGACAGACATTCATATTCTCCCTGGCCAAAACCGAAATGCAGAAGACTATGCTGGTAAACACCCTTGGCAGAAAGTGGGAATTCACCTTTACCACCCTGGTAACTTTCGGAGGAGCCTTCTTTGCTGCATTCCCCCTCTTCTATGCTTCAAGTTTCGGGGGTGCTTACTGGGTATGGATGGTAATCCTGTTCAGTTTCATAATTCAGGCTGTCGCCTACGAGTTCCGCTCGAAGCCTGCCAATGTCTATGGGAGAAAGACCTTTGATGTCTTCCTTGTGGTAAATGGCTCCGTCGGGCCCTTTCTTGTCGGTGTCGCAGTGGCTACCTTTTTCACAGGCTCACGATTTAGCCTCAATGAACTGAATCAGGTAACGTGGCAAACCCCCTGGCACGGACTGGAGGCACTGCTCTCACTGAGAAACCTGTCACTCGGATTTACCATCCTTTTCCTGGCAAGGGTTATGGGACTGATGTTTTTCATTAATACCATCGATGATGAGGATATCATCACCCGGTCGCGAAAGAAAATCCTCGCAAACATGATCCCCTTCCTCCTGACATTCCTGTTCTTCGTGGTAACCCTTCTGACCTCTGAGGGATTCGAAGCTCATCCCGTCACCGGTGCAGTGACCATGGAAAAACTGAAATATCTAAGCAACTTCCTTCAGATGCCACTGGTTCTCATCATCTTCCTCTGTGGAACATTGCTGGTATTATGGTCACTCTTCCTTGCCTTGTTCAGGAATTCCCTGAAACCTGTCTGGTTCGGCGGAGCAGGCACTATCATGGTGGTACTGTCACTTTTTCTGGTTGCCGGATATAACAATACCGCATTTTATCCCTCACTTTACGATCTGAATGATTCCCTCACGATAAGGAATGCATCATCGAGCCTCTATACGCTCAGGACAATGTTCTTCATCTCATTTGCGATTCCGTTTGTCGTTGCATATATATGGTTCGCATGGAGGGCAATTACCTCAAAAAAGATCACCAGCGATGAAATGGAGTCTGAAACGCACCTTTACTGAAAACAGTTGAATCAATGTATATAAAAGAGATTTTAATGTACCTCATGTGGCCCCTGCTTATCTGGGTCAGCTGGCTCCTCACGAGGTACTTCCTCCATCTGTATGAGAGGAACAACGAGGCTTCCTGACAGGAATGCCCTGGCTTGAATGACATGTCTAATATTCCGCAGATGAATGATTCCAACCCTGTCGAAGAATGGTTCGCCGGTGCTCCTTTTCCCCTGATTATTGCAGGCCCCTGCAGCGCCGAGAGTGAATCCCAGCTGGTTACCACTGCCCGGGGCATAGCAGATACAGGCAGGGCGCATCTCTTCAGATGTGGCATCTGGAAGCCGCGTTCGCGTCCGGGCTCATTTTCCGGTGCAGGAACCAGGGCCCTGCGATGGCTGAAAAGGGTGAAGGAGGAGACAGGTCTGAAAACGGCTGTTGAGGTGGCATCCCCTCTGCATCTTGAGGCTTGCCTGAAGGAGGGAAGCGTGGATGTCATATGGCTGGGAGCACGTACCGTATCAAATCCCTTTTCCGTCGAAGAAATTGCGGCATCACTGGCCGGGGTCGACATACCGGTGCTGATCAAGAATCCCCTCAGTCCCGATATCGACCTGTGGACAGGTGCGGTAGAGAGGGTCTCCGGATCGGGAACGGCGAAGATAGCTGCAGTGCACAGGGGGTTCTCCCCGTTCGAAAAGACAGCCTACAGGAACATGCCAAAATGGGAGATTCCCATAGAGTTGCGAAGAAGATTCCCGAAACTGCCGGTATTATGCGACCCGAGTCATATTGCCGGTGACGCCTCTCTTGTGCCCGAGGTGGCGCAGAAAGCTCTCGACCTGAGTATGAGGGGATTGATGATAGAAGTTCACTGCAATCCCCCGGAAGCGCTCAGTGATTCTATGCAGCAGCTTTCGGTGGAGGCTTTTGGCAGCTTGATGAAAACCCTGATAGTAAGACGACCAACCACTGAAGATCCGGGCTTCCTGAACCAGCTGGAGGAGCTCAGACACCAGATTGATTCTATCGATTACCAGATTGTCGACCTCGTAAGTTCGCGTATGAATGTCTCGGCACTTATGGGTGATTACAAGTACAGGAACAATGTTACAATCCTTCAGATGGAACGCTGGCTTGAAATTCTCAGGACAAGAATCGGACATGGGAAGAAGACGGGACTGGAGCCCTCATTTGTAGAAGCACTGATGAAACTGCTGCACCAGGAATCGATAAGAAAGCAGACAGAGGTAATGAATAAACTCAGGAAAAGCAACGGGTGCAGTTCAGAATGACAGGTACCCGGCAAGAGATACTATAACGTAAACCGGGATAATAAGAAACAGACCACCCCAACCCGTAAGGGCGATAGCTGCCACCACAACCAACAGGAACAGATACCTGTCATAGTTCTCCCGCAAACCTAATGTCCTGAACTTCAGGCTCATCATTCGTATAGGAAGAATCATCATCATGGCGATGACCAGTGAATAGACCAGTACTGCTGTTGCTGATTCCGATATAAGCGTTGCAAGTCTTGAACCGTGCTGTGATGCCAGCAACAGCGAAATGATGGCCATGGCAGCTGCCGGAGTAGGCATGCCGCGAAAGACCTCCTTCTGGCCGGGATCACTGTTGAACCTTGCAAGCCTTATGGCTGCGCAAACAGGTATAAGCGCTGAAACGACCATCCTCATTGATTCATTGCCGGCTTCCGAGGCAATTGTATATACAATCATCCCCGGAACAACACCGAAACTGACAAGGTCGGCAAGGCTGTCGAGTTCTCTTCCCAAATCAGAATATGCCTTCAGCAGCCTTGCAGCAAATCCGTCGCTGAAATCAAAGATCATACCTGCAACAATAAGCCATGAGGCCGTAACAGGCATGCCTTTAAAGAGATATATCAGCGCGGCAAAACCGCAGACGAGATTCAGCAGGGTTAGCAGGTTGGGAATATGCTTTTTCATCGGATACTGCAGGCACCCTTCTTCAGCAGGTGCCATCGGGGCATAAAGTTATTACTATTTAGACCAATGGAATACTTTTTTTATGGTTAATTGAATAACTTTACGCGAAAAGAGACAATGATCGACCTCCGGGATATCAGGATAGCCGTTGACTTCGATGGTACGATTGTTGAACATGAATATCCGGGAATAGGAAAGGAAAAGCTGTTTGCGTTCAGGACCCTCAAAGAACTTGAGAAAAGGGGTGCCCGGCTGATATTATGGACATTCCGGACAGGCAGGGAACTGGAGGCAGCAGTTGAGTACTGCAGGCAGAACGGAATCGAATTCTATGCCGTAAACAGGAATTACCCTGAGGAGGTCTACTCTGAAGAGATAAGCAGAAAGATTGATGTCGACATCTATATTGACGACAAGAATATAGGAGGTTTTCCCGGCTGGAGCGAAATATGGCAGATGCTTAATCCATGGGAGTTGCAGGAGAAAGCTGCCGAAGATGCCATAAGGCGCAGGAAACCAGGATTCCTGAAACTATTCACCAGGAAAGGTAAAAATGAAGAAACCGGTAACTGACAACTTCAATATGCTTGCAAAGTGCTTCTACAACCTGCTCCTGCTATCATTTGTGGTGTCGTGTGGGGGCAAAACAATGACAGTTAAGAGCGAACCAATGGCAGTAAAAGGGGATAACATAACTGACCAGTCGCAACCACAACTCATAAGGCTGATAAGGCCTTCGGTCGATGATATTTTCCAGACCGACGACTATATCAGGATCAGGTTCGAACATCAGGGAAGAACAGTCCCTGATTCTGTCGAGGTATATTTCGGTGGCCGCCTCCTGAATACTATTCATGGCTCAGATACCGAGTTTGCAATAACACCGGAATATACCCGCTTGCCTGGAATAAGACCACTCAAGCTGCTCGCCTGGTCAGGACGGGAAAGATCACAGTCCCTGTCGGTGGTTGTGACCCTTCTCTCGGATATAGTACCTGCAAGGCACGGATACAGGGTCGAAAAGGTGTTCCCCCATGATGCAGATGCATATACACAGGGATTGCTGTTTTACGATGGTTATCTTTATGAAGGTACGGGACTGGAAGGCAAATCAACGCTCAGAAAGACTGAACTTGAAACCGGTAGGGTGGTGAAACAACATAGCCTTGAAAACCGGTTCTTCGGGGAGGGAATAACAATTTATGGTGACCGCATTTACCAGCTGACATGGCAGACCAAGACGGGTTTCATCTTTGACAGGGAAACCTTCAGGGAGCTGGGGAAATTCTATTACAATACTGAAGGCTGGGGACTTACAACTGCCGGTGAAAACATGGTTATGAGTGATGGAACCAATAAGCTCTATTTTGTTGAACCTTCTAACTTCGCGGTTATTAAGACATTGGAGGTTTACGACAATGAATCTCTCGTGACGAATCTCAACGAACTGGAGTTCATCAACGGGGAGATCTGGGCCAATATCTACATGACTGATCTCATTGCCAGGATAGATCCTGAAACGGGCAAGGTAACCGGGTACATTGACCTGGCTGGTATAATAACTGATGCCGAAAGGAAAGACTACGGGAATGATGTCCTTAACGGTATAGCGTGGGACCCCGCAGGCAATCGTATATTTGTTACCGGTAAGAACTGGCCGAAGCTGTTTCAAATAAGAGTTCCGGGCTGAACGATGCCGGGTTGACGATAACATTTACCGCTGTCGGGACAATATTGAACTCAATGGGAGAGTATCCCAGGCTCTCACCGTCGGCCTCGAGGTGTATGGCTGGCTGACTGTTGATAATAATGTTTCTGCCGATGTGACCCTCAGTCTTTGGATGATCAAGGATGGTTCCGTCATATAACTTCTTAAGGCTCCTGATCACCTCCCCCTTTCTCATCCTCTTGATAATGGTTATGTCAAAAAGCCCGTCATCGTGTATTGCATTGGGCGTCTGTCTCATGCCCCCGCCTGAATATCTTCCTATACCCAGGCTTATCGTGAAGGTCTGGTTGGTTATGAGCCGGCCGTCAATGACCACGTCAGTATGAGTATGCCTGTAGAGCAGCAGACTGCTGAGCAAATTATAGAAATATATGGCCTTGCTGTTCTTGCCCTTTTCCTTCTGGGCATTGGTCCTCCTTACTACCAGAGCGTCAAAGCCGAGCCCTGCTATATTTATGAAATACCTTTTATCCCTGCCTTGATCGGTGTTGTATTCAACCACACCGGCATCGCTTAGACAGGTTACTCCATCACTTATGAGCCTGACAGCTCCTTCGTAGTCGCCAGGTATGCCGAACATTCTTCCCCAGTCATTGCCTGTCCCGACAGTTATAATACCCAGGGTTATCAGGTTTGTGGGGCATGTCTCCTGCAGGAAAACCCCGTTAACCACCTCATTCATGGTTCCGTCACCGCCGACTGCCACAATCTTCCTGAAGCCTTCATTTATTGCCCTTTGAGTTAACTCTATGGCATGCCTCTTCCGTTCGGTAAAGACCACATTGTAATCAATGTCATGCAGTGAAAGCAGGCCGGAGATCTGTGACCAGTCCTTCTCTCCCCTCTTCCTGCCGGCATTGGGATTAACTATGACCAACCATTTTTCTGCCATATGCTCAGAACTCATCTGCCCGTGTTTTTGACTGTGATACAAATATGGTAATTATTATTAATATAACCTCTCTTGCCCTCAAACGTACTGTTGATAACGTGTTAAAAACCCCGGCGAAAATGTTTGTAATTACCAACCTGCAGGTCGGGAGGTACAATCCATATGTTGTAAATTTGGAGTTCGAAATTGAGAATAAATTCAGCAGTTTATGGGAAGAATCATTGCACTCGCGAACCAGAAGGGTGGGGTGGGAAAGACAACCACTGCCATTAATCTTGCAGCGAGTCTTGCCGCATTGGATAAAAAGGTATTGATAGTTGATGCTGATCCTCAGGCAAACGCCACTTCAGGAATCGGAACGGACACGAAGGGGATCAGATCTACAATCTATGATTGTCTGATTGATGGCGTGAACCCTGGTGATGCTATCCTTCCGACCCAGATTGAAAACCTTAAGATCATACCCTCAAACATTGACCTTGTGGGTGCTGAAATTGAGATGCTCGAGGTTCCCGACAGGGAGAGGATACTTAAGGGGGTGGTTACCCGCGTTGCAGGTGATTACGATTATGTGCTGATTGACTGTTCTCCCTCACTGGGCCTGCTTACCGTTAACGCACTGACAGCGTCTGATTCGGTTATAATACCGGTGCAGTGCGAATACTTTGCACTCGAGGGACTAGGGAAGTTGTTGAATACCATAAAGATAATACAGAATAACCTCAACCCATCCCTTGAGATCGAAGGATTCCTGCTGACAATGTACGACTCAAGGCTCCGGCTTTCCAACCAGGTTGTCGATGAGGTCAACAAACATTTTCAGCAGATGGTATTTAAAACAATTATCCAGAGGAATGTCAAGCTCTCAGAAGCCCCTTCCTATGGTCAACCTGCAATACTTTACGATGCTGAATCGAGGGGCGCGGTCAACTACCTTAACCTGGCACAGGAACTTATTGAAAGATCCTCCAATAGGGGTAGGAACTAAAAACCTACGCAGATGACAAAGAAGAATGCTTTGGGACGGGGATTGGGAGCCCTTATAGAAGGAGTCGAAAAAGAGGTACTCGAAAAAAAGGTGGAACCAAATCTCCAGATTCCCGTCGATGCAATTGACGGTAATCCACACCAGCCGCGTACCCGCTTCGATGAGGAAGCTCTGAACGAACTGGCATCATCAATAAGGCAGCTGGGAATAGTCCAGCCACTTACAGTAAGGGAGGTGCCAGGAGGAAGGTATCAGCTTATAGCAGGGGAAAGAAGACTCAGGGCAGCCAGGATAGCAGGACTTACCCATGTGCCGGCCTATGTGAGAACGGCTGATGACCAGGCCATGCTTGAACTTGCCCTGGTGGAAAACATACAGAGGGAAGACCTCGATGCCATGGAAGTTGCTATCAGTTACCAGCGTCTGACGGAAGAGTGCCGCCTCACACAGGAGCAACTTAGTGAAAGAGTGGGCAAGCAACGTTCGACCGTTGCCAACTACCTGCGATTGCTGAGATTACCGGCGGAAATACAGCTTGGAATACGTAACAGGACTCTTTCGATGGGGCACGCGAGGGCTCTCATTAATATTGATGACCCCAAACAACAGATAGACATCTACTACAGGGTTATTGATAATGACCTCTCTGTAAGGCAGACAGAAGAACTCGTGAGACATATCCAGTCAGGCCCGCAACGTGATCCCGCAAAGACCGAGAAAAAGAAAAAACTTAACGAGGACTACCGTCAGCTGGCCGATCACCTGGAATCAATTTTCTCAACAGCCGTTTCACTGAGAATCAATGAAAAGGGGGAGGGAAAGATAGTTATCAGGTTCGATAACAATGAGGAGATGGAACGTATACTCAGTGTTTTCGACAGGCTTAACACGTAAAATATTATATTTGCGGTTACGTTAATCATTTTCAGGACCATCTGTCCTGGCTGTGATGTTCAGATATGCCGCAAATATAGCTTTGATATCCCTTGCCTTCCTGCTTGCCCAGAGGAGTGCACATGCTCAGGATACCATACCTCCTGAAACAAATCGTAAAGCACACCATGTAACCTCATCACACAGGGCAACGATGCTGGCAGCGGCATTGCCGGGCATGGGCCAGATATATAACCGTAAGTACTGGAAAATACCTATAGTCTATGCCGGATTCGCGGGTATTGGGTATAGTGCGGTATTCAACTCATCAAACCATGTCAAATTTACCAGGGCATACCAGGATTTTATTGACCTGATACCCGAAACAGACAGCTACCTTAGCATGATAAGGGGAATAGACCCCGCAACCTATGACCCCGTGCTCCACCCTGAAAGCTATAGCCCCTCAGATGCACAATGGATAAAGGAACAGTTGATGGCCAGGATAGACTACTTCAAGAAATACCGCGACCTTTCATATATTGGAATAGCTGCCTGGTACCTTGTCTCAATACTCGACGCAAATGTCGATGCAAGCCTGTCCGACTATGATGTGGGAGATAACATCAACCTCTCCCTGGTACCCGCCCCGATCGCGGTAGGGAATGGGCGACTTTATGCCTTCAACCTCAGAATCCTTAAGACCTTCTAAATAAAAGACTATGATCCGTTACAAGCTTATATTGCCGATGCTCCTGATGACAGCTTTCTCATGCCTTACTGTAAAAGCCCAGGAGACATCAATCGATGAGGATATAAGGAGAATATCAAGGGACCTCGACAGCCTGGTTAATACCTGGTACGTCAGAATGGCAATGATTCAGTCTCCTTCCACGGATGACTATCCGGGGGAACCGATACCCGAATTTGCCGATTCGGTATATCTCGACCGTCTCGGAAGGATTAACTCCCTCATTACCCTGCCATATAACAACATCATCAGGAACCATATCCATGTCTATACTTCAAAACAACAGGACAAGTTCAGGATAATCCTGGGACTGCAGGATTACTACTTCCCGATGATCGAAGATATCTTCGGTTCGTACGGCCTGCCTAATGAACTCAAATATATGGCTGTTATAGAATCTGCCCTGAACCCGAACGCAGTCTCGAGGGCCGGCGCAACCGGATTGTGGCAGTTTATGTATAGCACCGGCCGTATGTACGGGCTGACAATCAATTCGGTTCTCGACGAAAGGCGCGATCCAGTTAATTCGACCCATGCAGCATCCAGGTACCATACCGACCTGTATAGGAAATATAACGACTGGATCCACGTCATCGCCGCATATAACAGCCGCCCAGGAAACGTGAACAATGCAATTGCACCATCGGGCAACAGGAGAGACTACTGGGATATCTAATACCGCCT
>JAVEWX010000104.1:0-10873 GCA_034004335.1 Bacteroidales bacterium
GAATGGAATACAGGCTTGGCGGAGATGTTTCCGATAATTACCTGATGATCGGTGACGAGCAGATAAAAGAGTTTGGCATTACTTTAGGTATCGGTATGCTGATGGCCCGCTCATGGTCGAAACTTAACCTGTACTTCGACTATAATTCGCGGGGAGGATCTTTGAATAACGGGTTGCACCGCGAGAACTGTTTCTCGCTGGGACTGAGCCTGAATCTTTATGACTATTGGTTTATAAAAGCAAAATATGATTAATTAATAACCTAAAAAATGAAAGCAACTTTACACAAAATCCTGACAATTGCATCTGCAATGGCGCTGGCTATAACCTCTGTCAATGCTCAGAATGAGCAGATGACCAAAAGGTTCGGAGCCACAGCTGCCGATAGTTTGGAATGTGTTAAAAACCAGTCGCTGTATCTGGGTTTCTACGAACAGAAGAACTACGAAACAGCACTGCCTTACTGGCGTCAGAATTTCTATGAATGCCCCGCATCATCAGAAAACATTTATATAAGGGGTCAGGTAATGTACCAGGCATTTTACGATCAGACAAAAGACAAGGCATATCTTGATACCCTGATGCAGATACTTGATAAACGCTCGGAATATTTTGGCAACAAGACAGGCAATGATTTCAGGAAGGCCTTCTTCCTGCACGGATACAGTCAGAATCACCCTGAACTGATGATGGAATCGTATAAAATACTTAACTCCTATCTCATCGATCAGCCGGAGGTTATTACATCCGACGTAGTTATGACACAGATCATCAACTCGGTGAACCTTTATGCCAGGCGTCAGATCAAGCAGGAGGATGTAATAAATGACTATTCCAGAATTATGAATGTTCTCGACAACCTTGCCAAGTCAGGCGCTGGCGCTGCACAGATATCAGATGTTCGGAACGTTGTTGACAACCTGTTTCGTCAGTGCGGTGTGGCAACATGTGAGAACATAATTCCCCTTTTCCAGCCCCAGGTGAAGGAAAGGCCCGATGACACCGGACTACTCAAGAAAGTGATCAGTCTGCTTGATAATGCAGGTTGTACAACATCGGATCTTTACTACACAAGTGTTGAAAACCTTTACAAGCTGGAAAAATCAGCGGCAGCAGCATATCACCTTGCTGAGTTGAACGTCCAGAAGGACAGGCTCGGCGATGCAGAAAAATACTACCTGGAGGCTGTGGCAATGGAGACCGATCCACTATACAAATCGAACTATCTCACCAAGCTCGGCACCCTTGAACTTAACATGAAGAATTATCCGAAGGCAAGGGATTATGCCCGTCAGGTCATTGAACTGAATCCCAACAGTGGAACGGCTCATTTCATCATCGGATCGGCTTATGCCGGCACTCGTCTTGGCGATGATGATTTCGAGAACAAGACCGTGTTCTGGATTGCCGTTGACTATTTCATCAAGGCAAAAAATCTCGATGCGTCGCTTACCGACAGAGCCAACGAAAGCATTGCCGTATGCTCCGCCAACTTTCCAAAGAAGGATGAAGCCTTCTTTGTGGGTATTTATGATGAGGGCACTCCATACACTGTAAAGGGCTGGATAAATGAACGGACAACTGTCCGTTTCAGAAACTGATAGTGACTGACAGCAGAAATATATCAGACATAGTAACAAAGATTGCAGTCCTGCTCGCGTGGACTGCAATTCTTTTTTCCTGTGACAACGAGCTGGAAACAATCCCTAATCTTGATGTCAATGAGATGCCGGCTCTGACTGTCACCAACTTCGAAACGATCCACTCCGATTCCGGAAGGATACAACTCATCATGAAATCACCGCTCATGAACCGGTACGCAAGAGTATCAGAACCATATAACGAGTTTCCCGAAGGGGTGGAGGTTCTGTTCCTTGATGGCAGGAGAGAACCTGTGGCATCTATAAGTTCAAAGTATGCAAAATACTACGACAACAAGAAGTTGTGGGAGCTTAGGTATAACGTAAGAGCCAGGAACGAAAACAACGAACTACTTGAGACAGAGCTTCTTTACTGGGAAGAGGAGAAGGGCATTGTCTATACCGACCTGTTTGTCAGAATAACAGGGGAAGAACGCATTATATCAGGAACGGGTTTTGAATCAGACACCCGGTTTTCAAAATGGGAGATAAGAAACGGCAGCGCAATAATATACCTCAGGGATGAACAATAGATTCAGGCTCATAATGGAGATATCGTGGCTTGTCGTACTGGTAATGTCGGTAGCAGCCCTTCTCATTTCCGCCTCCAGGGGTGAGACGCGCAACATCCTCATGTTCTCGATCATAGCCGTGATATCCCTTTCGATGTACCTGGTACGACGCAGACAGAGAAAAAACAGTTAGCTTTGCGTCATGGGCACCATAGTGGTAATATTTGTGGCAATACTCTTCTCGGCATTCTTTTCGGGTATGGAGATAGCATTCGTCAGCGCAAACAGGCTGCGTGTCGAACTCGACAAGAAACAGGGTGCTTTCGGAGGCAGGCTGGCTGCCCTTTTTGTCCAGAATCCCGGCCAGTTCATCTCAACCATGCTCGTAGGGAACAATATTGCACTGGTTATTTTCGGTCTGGTATTTTCGCGCCTCCTGGCTCCGGTATTATCAGTGCTGACAGACTCCGATGCGGCAATCATGGTGATCCAAACCATCCTTTCAACCCTCATAATGCTTCTTGTTGCGGAGTTCCTTCCCAAAAACATCTTCATACTCTCGCCCAACCTGTTCCTGAGGACACTGAGCGTTCCGGCAGTCTTTTTCTATTATGTCTTCTACCCCGTATCGAAACTCTCGTTGTGGCTCTCGAACATTTTCATACGTTTGTTCACCGGCAGGAAATGGAGTAATGGCAAAAACGAGAATGTCGTTTTCAGCCGCACGGAGCTCAACCATTTTGTCAATATAATGGGAGAACCTGATGACCCCGACAATACTGAAACCCGCGATATCAGGATATTCCGGAACGCCCTGGAATTCCCTAATGTTAAACTCCGTGAATGCATGATACCACGGACTGAAATAGTCGCCATCGATGCAGGATCGCCTGTCTCCGAATTAAGGCAGAAGTTCATAGAGACAGGATACTCCAAGATCCCCGTTTATGAGAATTCGATCGACAACATAATAGGCTACTTCGAATTAAAGGACCTATACAGGAATCCTCCCGACATTCGTTCATCGTTAAGAAAGCTGGCCATCGTACCGGAAACCATGGCAGCCAACAAGCTCCTGAGGATCTTCGTTGAGGACAAGAGAAATGTGGCGTTGGTGGTCGATGAATTCGGGGGAACATCGGGTATGGTGACCATTGAGGATGTTCTTGAAGAAATTGTCGGTGATATTGAAGATGAACATGACACATCCGATTTTACCGAAAAATCACTGGGAAATGGCGAGTACCTTTTCTCAGGAAGACTCGACATCGATTATCTTAATGAGAGATATGATCTGAACCTTCCGGAAAGAGATGACTATGAAACCCTCGCCGGCCTGGTTTTGTATCATCACGGAAGCATACCAAAGCCCAATGACTTGATCAGGGTCGGATCAGTCGTCATTAAAGTCATTAAGGTTACCTCAACCCGCCTCGAACTCGTTTCCCTCAAAACAGAGGCATAACTTTGCCTGGCAATTATTTCTTCCTTTTCAACTCAGCATAGCTGGCAAAATATTGGGGTATCGTCTCTATACCCCTGAAGAAGTTAAACAGTGGATAACTCTCATTCGGTGAGTGTATCGCATCTGAATCGAGGCCGAATCCAAGCAGTATCGACTTAATACCGAGGACCTTTTCAAAAACGGCAACTATGGGAATACTTCCCCCGCTTCTCACCGGTATGGGTTTCTTGCCGAAAGTATGTTCCAGTGCCCTTGAGGCTGCCTCGAACTCGGGCGTGTCGAGCGGACTGACATAAGCCTGTCCGCCGTGCAGGTATTTTGCATTTACCCTGACACCAGCCGGGGCAATGGAAGTAAAATGGCGGATGAACAGGTCTGCAATCCTTTCAGCATTCTGATTGGGTACGAGTCTCATTGATATTTTGGCGAATGCCTTTGAGGGCAGTATTGTTTTGGCTCCCTCACCGGTATATCCCCCCCAGATGCCATTTACATCGAGAGTAGGCCTTATACCCAGTCTTTCGTGGGTTGAATATCCCTCCTCGCCAGCCAGTTCATTTACATCAATTGATTTCATGAACTCCTGATGATTGTAGGGCCGGCGAGCCATGTCAGCCCTCTCCGATGCGCTTATCTCTGTCACATCATCATAAAATCCCGGTATGGTTATTCTTCCCTTCTCGTCCTTCAGGGAGGCTATCATCTCACAGAGGACATTGCATGGATTAAGTACGGCACCACCGTAAAGACCTGAATGAAGGTCCCTGTCGGGACCGGTAACCTCAACCTGCATATACGAAAGACCCCTTAGTCCCGATGTAACACTGGGAATGTCCTGTGCTATCATGGTTGTGTCGGAAATCAGTATAACATCGGCTTTAAGTATTTCCCTGTTCTTATTGCAGAAAGCCTCAAGGTTAGCCGAACCAACCTCCTCCTCACCTTCAATCATGAATTTCACATTGCAGGGAAGTTCAGAGAGATAGTTCATCATCTCGAAAGCCTTAACATGCATGAATAGTTGCCCCTTGTCATCGTCAGCGCCCCGGGCATAGATTTTACCGTCGCGTATCTCAGGTTCAAAGGGGGGTGACTTCCAGAGGTCGACAGGCTCGGCAGGCTGAACATCGTAGTGTCCATAGACCAGTACTGTCGGGAAAGTCTCATCAACCACCTTCTCTCCGAAAACAATAGGGTGCCCTTCCGTTGCAAAAACCTCTGCCCTGTCGGCACCTGCGGCGAGTAGTGAATCCCTTACGAACGCGGCACATCTCTCCATATCCTGCCGGTTCTCGGTTTTTGCACTTACCGATGGAATCCTTATGAATTCGAATAACTCTCCAAGGAATCTTTCCCTGTTGTCTTCAATGTATTTTCTAAACTTTTCCATTGCTCTGACACTGTTTTGTTAAACTACTTCCGGATAAAGATATGAAACGAACCCGAAATTTTCAGGCAATTATAAGCATATCTAACAAAATGGCAGAAATTTTCTGGGATTGCCGGGAGCAGGAAGTCACGATATGGAAGGAAATGTCATGTGACCGAGGCAGAGCTATTGATATTGAGGGTAAGTGGAGTGAAAGTGACCTTGATATCTATCGTAGTTCTGAAGGCAATTCCCTCTCAATGGTCAGTAGTTCATTATACCAATCCTCACCAAAAGCCCTGATGAGGGGGTCTTTGAGAAAAACATGGAGGGGAATATCTTCATTCCTGCCGGTCTCTCTGCCTGCAAGGCAGATTGCCCACTTTTCGTAGTTAACGGCTGTAAAACCGGTAAAATCCCTGATCCTGACCGGAAAAAGGTGACATGACAGAGGTTTTCTGAAGGATACTAATCCTTCATTACACGCTTTTTCAATACCACACATGAATATATTACCCGACAGGATTGCATAGGCACATTCGGCATCTCCTATCAAAGGTGTAACCTGTTCACCATCTGAGTCAGTCACACTGGTACCTTGTGTTTCTATTGCTTTAACGCCCTCAGGCCGGAGAAATGGTTTTACGGAAGGGTAGATATCCTTCAGAATTATCGCTTCACCATCAGTAAGCGGGGCGCCTGCATCGCCATACCTGCAGCAGTTACCCCTGCATGACTTCAGGTCGCATCTGAACCGCTCCCTAATCAGATCAAGGCTGACCACGGTATCTCCGATACGGATCATCTCACCTGAAAGTAACCAGTGACTTTCCTGTCATCTTTGAGGGTGCGGAAATGCCCATCATCGACAAAACTGTGGGGGCAACGTCTGCCAGAATGCCCTCCATTGCTTCAGCTACCCTGTCTGACACGACAATAAACGGAACCGGATTCAGGGAGTGGGCTGTATTGGGAGAACCATCAGGGTTAAGGGCATAGTCGGCATTGCCATGGTCGGCTATGATAATTATCTCATAGTTGTTGCCCAGGGCTGCATCGACAACATCGCCGACACATTTATCGACGGTGATGACAGCCTTCTCAATGGCCCTGTAGACGCCCGTGTGTCCGACCATGTCTCCGTTTGCAAAATTAAGGCATATGAAATCGTGCCTGCCACCTGAAATTTCCCTGATAACTGCATCCCTCACTTCAAATGCACTCATTTCGGGTTTCAGGTCGTATGTGGCGACACGCGGGGATGGAATAAGAATTCTTTCTTCGTTCTCAAATTTTTCTTCCCTGCCCCCTGAGAAGAAGAATGTTACGTGGGCATATTTTTCAGTTTCTGCTATCCTCAGCTGGGTCTTACCGGCATCTGCCAGTACCTTTCCCAGTGTGCTGTCAACGTTTTCCTTGGGGTATATGACATGGAGACCCTCGAAAGTAGCATCATACGGGGTCATTGTACAATAATGAAGCGGTACGGTCTTCATTCCGAACTCAGGCATGTCTTTCTGAGTCAGAACAATGGTCAGTTCCCTGGCCCTGTCATTCCTGAAATTGATAAACACCACAACGTCGCCCTGTCTTATCAATCCCAGTGGTTGATTGTTAAGGTCCGTTACAACAACAGGTTTGACAAATTCATCGGTAACGCCTCCGCTGTAGGATTCTTCAATAGCCTGGAGAATATCCCTGGATCTCTTACCCCTGCCTTCCACCAGCATGTCATAAGCCTCCTTGATCCTGTCCCACCTCTTGTCGCGGTCCATGGCATAATATCTGCCGGTAAATGAGGCAATCCTTACAGAAGTTCCGCTGATGCGGTCAATCAGCTCTTTCAGGTATTTCTTTCCACTCATCGGATCGGTATCCCTTCCATCACCGAAGGCATGTATGAAAACATTCCTCAACCCGTAATCGCGGGTCATATCACAAAGGGCATACAGATGCTCATTCGATGAATGAACACCGCCATCACTCAGCAATCCCATGAAATGAACCTGCTTGCCATTGTCGCGGGCGTAACTGAATGCCCTGACAAGTATCTCGTTTTGTTTAATCTCCCCGGTTCTGCATGCCTTATTGATTTTCACCAGGTCCTGGTAAACGACTCTCCCGGCTCCGATATTGAGGTGTCCTACCTCTGAATTACCCATCTGTCCTTCAGGTAATCCCACATCTTCTCCCGAGGCATGAAGCCTCGATGAAGGATAGGTCTTTTTCAGCCTGTCAACATTGGGCGTTGGTACCATCTGAATGACATCTGCTTTCGACCCGTCTCCCAGTCCCCATCCGTCAAGGATCATTAAAAGTACTCTTCTATTTACCATACAACCTTCCGTTATTAAAACATACCCTCCTGAGAAATACACCCGTCAGTGTATTTTTCAGGAGGGCAAAGTTAATACAATTTTGGAACCTCTGCCGGTTACCTCCCCGACACTACCAGTTTCCTTATACCCCTGGTAACATTCCCCGATATAACCCTCACAATGTAGACTCCGTTAGAAAGGCCATGATCATCAATCACAAAAGTCTCGCTTCCGGGATCAACGGAATATCTTCTCCTTGCAACGCCTGTCTGGTCTGTTATTTCAACAAAGGCACCCGGCCCGGGAGTATCGGTGAACAGCAACGCCAGTCGTCCCGAAGAGGGATTCGGATACAGGATGAAGCCGGCTTCCTCGCCGTAAACATCGTCTATACCGACGGAAACATCGGTTATCTCCGATACGGTAGCCTGGTAGATTTCCCGGGTAATATTATTCTGTACAAATGCTATTACCCTGATATCGTCGGCATCATGAATATTAGTCACCTTCCATGTATAGTCCGCTGAGGTGAACTCCTGTCCTTTGGTCCAGACCTTCGGAAGATTAATGCCCCCTGCATCGGGAAGCATCTTCCTGAGGGTATTCCTGAAAAGGGTCTCGCCGTTGGTTGCCGATACTGAAGTAATCTCATTTGCGGTAACCGAAAGGTAGAGGGTGAGATTTTCCTCATTCAGGTTCTCAGTTGCAGTCAGGTTAGCTCCCACTACCAGCAACCCGGCGGATACGACGGGGTTAATATCTATGCGGAACCTCGGATTTATAAGGCTCCTCTTGTTAAGTTCAATGCTGTCGAGATCGGCAACGACATAGTCGAATACCCCGGCATATTCGTCACCGGTGCCACCATCAATAAACGACCAGGGCACTTTTGACAGCCCGTAGAAGAGTACTCTTGCACTCATGTCAGACTGGTTCTCGTCATACAGGATATCCGGCCCCGGGAACCCCGTATGGTAGTTGATGTTGATCACATCATTTTCCATCTGCGATGCTACGGTATTAACTATCCCATTGGCCCTTACCACCGACACGGATGAGTTGTTGGTAAAATGTTCCAGGAGGACAAAACGGGTCCTTGCTCCAATCCTGACATCGTCAAAGGCAATACCGTCATTATCCTGCGACGTTCCGTCGGAACCGTATGCGATACGGAACTTGACATCCTGCCTGCCATTGAGTTCATCAAGTCTGTGACGAGCCTCCACCCATCCGGTGTCGGCTGACTGCAGGGTAGTCCAGCCTATCTGATCACCTCCAGGCCTGCCCTTGATAAGAGTTGAGTTGTACCATTCGATACCGTCACCGATTGTGCCGAGGTATTCCCAGCCCGGTTCGTCGCCTATCTTGTATTGCAGTGCTGCTCCGTCGCGGTTCCGGTCAAATCGTCTCCAGAGTTTCAGGCTTATCATCGGACGTTCGGTTTCGGTGAAGTCAAAACAGGGACTGCTGACCGAGGAGGACAGAACCGCCTGATTTGCTATATCATAGGATGTAAACCATGCATTTGTACCGGAGGCGGCATTGTCAATAACAGGTCGATCGGGGCTTCCCAGGGTCCAGCTACCCGATACTCCCTGGTCTCTGATCCAGCCTCCCGGGCCGCCTTCAAAATTCTCAAAGTAATCGTCTGTGGTCAGCTTTATCGTTGGCCGGATGAAAATTTCCTTTCTCACCGTGTCACTGCAACCGGCATAATTGGTGTATACTATATATTCAACCGGTATGTAGCCATCTGAAATTTTCGGGTACTTCGGATTTGTGGAGGTAAGTGGCGGATTACCATCGAAGAAATTCCATGTCCGTGAAATAACAGGTGAGCCAGTAAGAGTGAGGTCGAAGATCTTTACCGAGTCATCGGGGTGGTAGCATTCATTCAGCCAGTAGAAATCAGCTTCGGGTTTAACCCCAAGGTCGATGTTTTTATCAACAGATGCAGCGCAGCCATTAATGGTGATTGCTGTCAGTTTCACCTGCCTGAGTCCGCCTGTAGAATATAGATACCCCGGTTCTTCAGCATTGCTGATCATCACACCTCCTCCGTCGCGGAACTCCCATAACCATTCAGTAACGGGATCGGCTGAAGCCGTGTTGTTTATAAACCGGGTTGTGTCAGTAATATGCTCGATGCAGGAATCAGCGACGGTAAATTCCACCGTAGGCGATGCAAAGATTGTCACCGGTACAGTAACGGTGCTTGAACATCCGGTCCGGCTATTGGTAAAGGTATATACGACAGGATCATTACCAGGCCCCATTGAAGGGGTGAAGATATTTCCTGATACCGGCCCGGAAAATACGCCACCATCACGGTTTGTATAAAGAGTGAAGGAAGGGTCAGAATCGCAGAACACAGTGTCAGGTTTCAGGTTTTCTATTGTAACCTGCCCGATGGAGTCAACATTGACAGTCTGGTATATTTCAAAATAGGCAAGTGTATAATCGATATAGGCAAAGATTATCCTGTGGTCACCTCTTCCTGCCACTGACGGAGTAAATATTGCGTTTCCTCCTGTCATGTCCTGTATACCAGGCCCGCTGAATATCCCGTACAGCCAGGGTACTGATGAGGTAAAACCGATTGTGTCAGGCGTACCGTCATAGCAATACTGGTTACCTGGATTCAATCCGGTGATTGTGCCGGAAGCTTTCTTCACTTCGGTGGTCTTGGTGCTGTCGGCGGAACACCCGTTACTATCTGTTACTGTGTACTTTATCTGATGAGTGCCCTGCCCGGCTATGTTGGGGTAAAAATCATATCCCGAGATGCCGGGACCGGTGAAGATACCTCCGGGAGTAACGGGTACGAGGGTTTCAGGCGGGCCATCCACGTTATATATCTGTTTGAGCGGGAACCCGGGGTTAGGCTTGGGGTTGATGGTTACGGTCCTTGACAATGTGGCACTCTGACAACCCAGGGGAGAGGTGTACCTGTAGGTGATCGGGTAGCTGACTGAGGGCATCCCCATCTCAGGTTCGATAAATGCCGAGGCAACTGACATGTCGGAAAGTATGTCCCCGGTCCACGAGCCTGTACCCCCTGCAGGATAGATTCCCTGAATGGTAATGTATTTTCTGACAGATCCTTCACAGTAAGCAGGATCGAGATTGGCAAACGAGAGAGCCGTACCAACTGAATCGACAACAAAGGGTTTACTCAGGGGATAGACAGATCCCTCGTAATCATAGGAAAAGAACAGGGTGTCGATCTTATTGCCGGGTCGCATCAGGGAAGGATCAATAATGATGGTGGCCCCTGAGGTGTCGACAACGGCATCCCAGTTGGTCATCCTGAATTCCATCGATTTTGATCCTGCGGGCATATTAGCCACATATATTGTATCGTAGCCCCCATTACTGCAGTAAACGTTCCTGAAGCTATCAAAATAGGAGGTGATGGAATTTACATAGACATCCCTGCCAGCTGACTGGCTGCAACTGTTGGAAGGTTTCACAATATTTAGGAAGTAATTGTTAGTATAGGGCCCGCCCTCACCGGCAACTGCAGGATGGAAGTTGCCATTGCTGACACCCGTGCCATAGAAAATCCC
>JAVEWX010000105.1:0-10816 GCA_034004335.1 Bacteroidales bacterium
CGTGCTCTACAGCGACAGGCTCCTATGATGATATTGAAGCAATTGCCGGATTCTGCGAAAGGCATAACCTCTGGCTTCATGTTGACGGTGCGCACGGCATGGGTGTACTATTCTCTGACAAATACCGTCACCTGATAAAGGGAATTGAAAGAGCCGATTCCGTGGTAATTGACCTCCACAAGATGCTTCTTGTACCCGGACTGAATACGATGGTACTGTTCCGCAACGGGCGCCACTCATACGAGACATTTGCCCAGAAGGCTTCATATCTGTTTGAGAAGCAGACCACCAATGAATGGTACAACAGTGCGAAACGGACGCTGGAATGTACCAAGAGTTCACTGGGAATCATAGCCTTCACGGCCTTTAAATATTTCGACAGGAATTTCTACTGCAACTATATAGAGGGCAGATATGACCTTGCCGCAAGGTTTGCACGGCAAATTGCCACAACCAGGCGTTTCCAGTTATTGACACAGCCAGAGTCCAACATTGTATGTTTCCGGTACAATCCCGGTGACATCAACGAAACAGAACTCAACAGGCTTAATGCCCGTTTACGTGAATCAATAATCAGGGAGGGAACCTTCTATATCGTTCAGACCGAGATAAAAGGAGCTCTCTGGCTCAGGGTAACAATAATCAATCCGTTGACCTCGGATGAGGATATGGAAAGGCTGCTAATACAGATTGAAAAAAAGGCGGCTGAAGAATCCTGCTGAGTCACCTGATATGAAAATCGATAACGGGAGTGTCTGCAATGAAACCCCTCAGATGATCATTCCTGCCAAGCGGACCTACACCCGAGGGGGTGCCGGTGAATATCAGATCACCCGTTTTAAGTGTAAAAAAGCGTGACAGGTAGGAGATAATATCATCTATCCCGAATATCATGTCGGCAGTAGTGCTCTGCTGGACGACCTCTCCATTCCTTTCAAGCCTGAATGGCAGGTCGTGAACATTGCCAAGATCGGAAAGAGGTATGAACTTACCAAGTGGTGCCGATCCGTCAAACGACTTGCATATTTCCCACGGGTGCCCCCTCTCCGACTGACGGCGTTGCAGATCGCGTGCGGTAATGTCTATTCCCAGGGTTACTGCATCATAATACCTGCCGGCAAACCTCCTGTCTACCGACTTTCCCAGCTTGCATATGCGAAGCACTATTTCGGCTTCATAATGTATCTCATCAGAGAAATCAGGAAGGAAAAAGGGCTTGTTATTCTTAATTATGGCAGAATCAGGTTTCAGGAAAAACATTGGTTCCTCCGGGAATGGCTTGCCCATCTCTTCGGCATGCTTCCTGTAATTGAGTCCGATACAGATAATCTTCATCAGAATAACCAAGGTACGCCGGTTGCCGGTCGCCGGTTACCGGCCGCCGTTTTACGCATTTATCATCATAGGCATAAGGAGCATCAGCAGATCCTCAGCCTCGTTATCTGATTCAGAAGGCAGGAAGAGGCCCGCCCTTGTGGGGTCGGCCAATTCTATATGAACCTCGGGTGATGACAGATTACCAAGTATTTCGAGAAGGAACACCGATTTGAATCCTATCTCCATCTCATCTCCTTCATAGCGGCATTTAACCCTCTCATAGGCGGATATTGAGAAATCTATGTCCTGGGCAGAGATCACCATCTGATTACCGGTGAACTGCAGCTTAACCAGGTTGCTGGCCTGATTTGAGAATACTGACACCCTCTTAAGGGAATTGTAAAGTTCAGACCTGTCAACACTAACCTTCCTGGGATTATTCTTCGGTATGACCGAATTATAGTTGGGATAGTTGCCTTCAACAAGCCGGCAGACAACCCTGTACTCAGCAAGGGTAAAAAAAGCATTCTTATCATCGAACTCCACACTGACCATACCCTCCTCGCGTGCCAGAATGTTCCTGAGCAGCGAGGCAGGTTTCTTGGGCAGTATGAATGATGCCGCAGAATCGGCTTTTGCATCGCTCCTCCTGTACCTGACAAGTTTGTGGGCATCGGAAGCAACAAAAGAGATACTATCACTTGCGGCTTCAATGAAGATTCCTCCCATCACCGGTCTGAGCTCATCATCAGCAGTGGCGAAAAGTGTGCGATTTATTCCTGCAAGCAACACATCAGCACCAATTGTGAACTTGTTGCTTTTATCCTTTTTGACAGCCGGAAGTACAGGAAAGTCGACCCCATGCTGGCCTACCACATTGAATCTTCCGTTTTCGCTGTTAATAACAACGCCAAGGGTTCCGGTATTGATGTCGAAGGTCAGCGGTTGTTCCGGAAACTCCTTCAGGGTATCGAGAAGAATCCTGGCAGGAATGGCCACCGACCCTTCACCCTCCGTATTCTCCAGCTTCAGACCCGTAATCAGTGTCGATTCAAGATCTGATGCCGTAATCTCAAGGTTTTTCCCTTTGAGATCGAAGAGAAAATTATCCAGTATAGGAAGGGTGTTCTTCGAACTGATAACACGACTGATAGCCTGGAGGTGGCCAAGAAGCTCAGTACTCGATACAACAAATTTCATATTGTCTTCAGATTTCGTTATTAATTAACATTTCCATAAGATTGCCGGGATGCTAACAACCTGATTAACAAACCCGTTAACATTTTACCGTGAAATATCAATATTACAAAAAAAACTCTTACAGTCAAATAATTTATTCACCTCAAAAAATAACTCTTCCTGCGCAGAAGAGGATCAACATCATAATACCTGGCTACGAGGAGCAGTTCCGATTCACCGGTCATTCCCCACACCCTGTCGTGGTCAACCTCCATGCCTTCAGGTGTCTCAACCTTCCTTTCCCATATCCTCAGGCTTCTGGTACCATCTGCAAGGTGAACGGTTACTGTTGCCAGGGGGGGTGAACTCTTAATTGAGTCGGCCTTCTCAGGTTCCAGTTCAAAGGCCCATGTCTCGAGTGGTACACCTGTAAAATATGAGAGATACCTTCTGACCTTCAGGGTGTCGTAGCCTGACATACAGGAACGACCAACAGGTTCTGACCGGGAAAAAAATGGATTGCATAGGGTAAATGAGTCAGTATCGTTGTCCGTATAGTGCACATCAACACTCTCAATTTCTGATGGGTAAATGTTAAAAATAACATATGGCAGCCAGAACTGCTCATACATGCTGAAAACCGAACCGATGTCATCACCGGATCCCGGAACGGAAACAATGAAAGGCCTGCTGCGCGGTGTACGCTTCATAATATTCCCGTAGGGATTGCAATCAGTTTTGTAAACAAGGAATGAGATAACCCGTCTTCTGCCCGACCATACCCTTACGCTCACGGGAGATATGTTCTCCCTTAGAACCAACGTTTCGAACTGTTCGTCCGTTACAGGTGATTTTATTGACAACCCGGTCAGGGTCTTAAGCAGTGTGCTTATAGCTGTGCCACTTGCTTCACCGGCAGCGTTAACCAACCATCCATCCCTTGTCTTCCGGAGGGTAATGACCCTGTCATTTGAGCTCAGGGTAATCAACGATACCTCTGTTTCGGGACCGACTGAGAATGTGGTATTTCTTTTTACGAAAGAGCCCCTGCGATTCATTAACAGCACTGAAAGTGCGAGAGAGACGATCAGTATGAGTATTGCTATTAATGCTCTCCTGTTCATAACGGTGGTGATTTTGCTCCATACCTTCGTTTCCTTAACACAGAGAACAGCTGTCCGGTCAAGGCCAGGATAACCAGAGGAAGAAGTATGTTAATGAGTCTTATCAGCCTGAGGTGCTGCCTCACCAGGTTCTTATCAAGGAGCCTGAGCTTCAACTCCCTTGATCTCAACTCCATCAGGTTATTATCATCAATCAGCCAGTTAAGGCAGTTTATAAGGAAATCACGGTTTCCAAAGGTCTGCATGGTATACCTGTCGTGCCCGAGCGAAAGGGGGACCCTGTCATTACCCGAAAGGATGACGTCATTCCGTGCTATATCTCCATCAGCAATCACGATCATTCTTGTTGGCATGCTTTCATTGAGAGTAGTGCCGCCTGCTGTAATCCCGGGAATCATCCGGTTCCTGAAAACCGAAGGGAAGACACCCTCAAGCAGGACGGCTACCGGCACATTCGACCGGTTGAACTCAGATGAGGCAGGGGGTCTTTCGGATTCCGAAAGGGCAATCAGGACAGGCGGAGTGACCGTCCTTGCATATGCTGATGTTGTAAGAAGGATCTTCTTCCTTATGCCCGGATTGAGACCGACGGTATCGACGCTGTTTACGAACTGCCCCTTAACCCTGTTCAGGTTCCTGGTGACAGAATGTGTAGCCGAAGGTACGAGAAGCGGATAATACGGCCAGAGTACCGGTAACACCTGCGACTGTTCATCTGGTCCCACAATTTTCATTGGTATCCTCACGCACTCCATATCCTGAATTATTACCGGATTCACCCTCGCGCCGTAACGGAATAGCTGGTCACCAAGCCCCAGGGGCCTGTACATAGCAACCGTTTCACCAAAATCGAGGCTGTCGGTATCAACAAACACCTCCTCAATCAGCCACAGAACCTTACCACCCCTCATTATGTACTGGTCGATGACAAACTTATCGGCCTCACTGAAAGGGATTTCCGGTTTAGCTATGATAATGGCAGCATATCCGTCGAGTATACCCCACTGGCCTCCGATCACACCCCTGTCAATTGTACAAAAGCGAGCCATTGAAAGTGTCAGGTCTGCAACCTCAACTTCATCCAGCTCCCCGTGTCCCTCTATAAAAGCAACCCGGTACACTGTGTCAGCCGTCAGCGTGGAAATGGTCTGTATCATCTCATATTCCAGCCCCTCAATGGAATTGAGCAGGTTCTGTTCAGCAGGCAGGGAGGGATTGTTCTTCAGAAAATTCACCGGCACCCCGGCTCCGCTGTAATTCACTATCATCCCCGGAAAGATCATCCGCGTGGTTGTACCTCCCTCCTGGTCTCCAGCCTGAACATTCACCGGCGCCAGCCCCCTGTCAATGAGCTCCTTTTGCCTGGCAGTACGCTGACGGGCATCAGAGCCCTGTGATGGGTTTATGAAATCATACCCTATCTTTCCGGATGAGAATAGCCTGAATTCGTCGAGCATGTCCCTGACCGACCGTTTCATCTTCTTGAATGCCACAGGCATCTCCCCGTCGAGATAGACCTGGATGTACACATCGTCCTTTAACCCCTTCAGTACGCTTTTTGTCCGGTCAGACAATGTATATCTTCGGTCTTCTGTAAGATCGATCCGTATATTCAGAAGCGATAACAGATAACCTGCAATGATGGCTGCTGCAACCACTATCATAAACCTTGTCACCGCAGATCTGCGTATATCGTTGCTTATGTCCAGGTGCTTCTTCATCTAATCATCCTTTGCGCCATTTTCTCGAGGTAAGCACCAGCACCGTTGACTCGGTGAAGATGGTAATTACAGCCAGAAAATATGCAATATCACCCATATCAATCACACCCCTGCTGAGGGAACGGTAGTGTTCGTTAATCCCCAGTCTCATCACCAGTACATCAACCTGCTTCAGTCCGGGCAGGTATGCCAGTGAATCAAAGCCTGCGAACATCAGGAAGCAGGTTATCACAGCCACGATGAATGCTATCACCTGGTTTTCCGTAAGGGAAGAGGTGAACAATCCTATTGATGCATAGACTGAGGCGAGAAAAAAGAGGCCGATCATGGAACCCCAGGTTCCTCCTGTATCGAGATTACCGGAGGGATTGCCTGTGAACCAGACGGTAAGGTATGAGACTGCCAGCGGCAGCAGGGAAAGGAGTACCAGGGTCACGGCAGCCAGAAATTTACCCGCCACAATGCGGTATTCATTCAGTGGTCGTGAAAATAGCAGCTCAATGGTTCCCAGCCTCTTCTCCTCCGAAAGCATCCTCATGGTAACTGCGGGAACCAGGAACAGGAATACCCATGGCGAGATGAGGAATATGGTGTCGAGCGACGCATAACCGCTCTCCGGTATGTTAAGTTCCCCGGGGAACACCCACATGAACAGGGAATTAACCACCAGGAAGACAGCAATAACCAGGTAACCTGTCAGGCTGCTGAAAAAACCGGTAAGTTCCTTAACGTAAATCGGATACATAGCTGAAACGTGGCGAACTTCATTTAAACAAAAACAGGTAAATCATTATTTTACCGGGGGTGGAAATTTAACAAATTCTGTCTTCACCAGGATAACATCCTGAAAGTAAAAGGCAATAATTTCATTGCAGGTGTATCCCTCCAGGGCCATAGCCATTGCACCCTCCTGGCACAGGCCGACACCATGGCCATACCCTCTCCCCTCGAACCTTACCGAGTCGGCAGATGCCGATAAAGAGAAGTATGCCGACCTCAGTCCGAATTCAGACCTTATCAGGGCCACTGGTATACTCACTCCCGCCTCAGGCACGAAATACTGTTTCCTTGTATCCTGAATGAATTTCATCTCTCCCTGGGAGGCAACCTGAGAACTTACACCCCGGCTTACAAGAAAATCTGACCATGTTTTTGCGGGAACCGAGGCTTTCCAGGTTGCATTGCGCGAAGAAGTACAGTGCGGATCCCTGACACTCTTAAGGTGAGGCAATGCAGTTACCCATGCCTCTTCCGACGAGGCTGTCTGTCCCCCGCAGTTGGAATGAAATGCTGCCAGCACGATAACTGAATCCCTGCCGGCCACCACAATCTCCTCCGTCGAACGTACCGCTTCCGCAACTGTTTTGTCATCAGAGGTTCCGTGATAAGCCTGGCAATGAACGTCATCGCAGAGATTATACCCGTCGGAAAGGTGCTTCCCCAGGTTCTGCCACGCAAAGGTTCTGGCCAATATCGACTGCACGCGGTAAAATTCAACAGGTCTGCCCGGTCCCCCTTCAGCCCTAACAACACCTGCAAGGTAGTTTTCAACCGTTGTCTCGTTCAGAATAAGGAATATACCATCATCGGAACGGCAGAACAAACCATCGGAGTACTCTCTTTCACTGCCTGCCATCGCTGGTATGTACAGGGTAAACCTGCCCTCAACTCCCGATGATCCGGCAACCCTCAGGAGCAACGAATCGGCAAGTAAACCCCTACCGTGACGTGTAGTGACACCCACTTTACCCTCTGCAGAGAAAAGCAGTACGGGCTCCCCCGCAACTGCAAGCAGCGGCTCCCTTCCCGGTATCTCGATTTCATAGTCACCGGCTCGTGCAGTAAAAATTGCAGCCTGCGGTTTCATTGCCGTAAAAAGCCTGACCCTTATGCCAGTGGCGGCAACATCGGAGCAGGTATTAAGCAGCACGGTTACTGCCAGAACAATCTTGAAAGATACGCGAATCATCCTTTTTTCTCCCTGAGCGCTAATACCATATCGGCAGCCACCCTGCCGGATACGCCGGGAGTTCCCAGCATAGCCCTTATCTGGTCATAATGGCGCTTCATCAGATCCCTTTTCCAGCCTCCCCTGACCAGCGAGTTCAACTCTTTGACTATCATTCTGTCATTGAGGTCACCCTGGATAAGTTCCTTTACTATCTCCTTGTCCATCAGAAGGTTCACAAGCGATATAAATCTGATCCTTACAAGCATCCTGGCAATAAGATAGGAGATGGTGCCGGCCCTGTAACATACCACCTGTGGAGTGCCTATCAGTGCAGCTTCGAGGGTTGAGGTGCCTGATTTGACCAGGGCAGCCTCGGCTACCGCAAGTATCTCATAGGTTTTGTTAAAGAGCACCCTCACCGGGTTTAAGCCGATAATACCGGTATACAATTCCCTGTCAATGTTTGAAGAAGCAGCAATAATGAACTGGTAGTCATGATAGTATTTCACCACCGAAACCATGGCGGGCAGTATTTTCCTGACCTCCTGTTCCCGGCTGCCCGGGAGAAGGGCTATGACAGGCTTGTGTTCCAGGCCAAGGCTTTCGCATATTGCACCCCTGTCGGAGAGCACCGGTCTGAGTTTTTCAAGTTCATCAACCAGCGGGTTACCGAAATAATATGTACTGTAACCATGCTCATCGAAAAACTGTTTTTCGAAGGGAAGGATGGTATACATTCTCGACACATCGCGTTTTATGCGTTTGATGCGGCCCTCCTTCCACGCCCATATCTTTGGGGAAATATACCAGTAAACGGGTATGCCCAGCTTACGGCCAAAGGATGCAACTCTCAGGTTAAATCCCGGGTAGTCGATCAGTATTATAAGATCAGGTTTAAATTCCCTGATCTGACCCTGGCACTCTGAAAGACTGCGGACAATCCTGCCGATATTTTTCACCACCTCCCAGAAACCCATGAATGCCGTGCTGCGATAATGGGTCAGCAGCCTGCCTCCCGCCTTCTCCATGAGGTCACCTCCCCTGCAGGCTATGACAGCCTCACTGTCGGCCATCATCAGCCCCCTTATCAGGTTGGAGCCATGCAGATCGCCCGATGCCTCCCCGGCAATTAAAAAGTACTTCATCCGTTCTGTCTATGCACAATAATGGCATTACAGCAGGTCAGCAACCTGCTGCATGGTCTTTCAGCTGAACTTGATAATAAATACCAGTATAGCCCAAATAATAGTGACACCAAGGATGCCTCTCGAAGCCTTCAGCATATCGAGCCTGTTAAAAAGCAGGAACACAAAAACATTTACAAAAACTGCAACACTTACGGTATTAGTCAGCACCCCCGACTCAACAAGCTTTCCGAAGAACTCTGAGACTGTCATGCTCCCTGATTTCCAGAGGTAGAATAGAAACATCACCGTAGAAGGCACTATTATGCCGGCAACAACTCCGGTAATTGTCCTGTTATATTTTTCAGCCCTGCTCAATCCCATAAGTCTTTTTAAGTGAATCAATATGCCAGTGGGCAGTCATGTCGACTGTTACGGGCACCACCGATACATAACCATTGCTTATAGCCCACTCATCGGTGTCAGTCGATTCGGGTTCATGGTTGTTGAATACCCCCGTCAGCCAGTAATAGGTTTTCCCCATCGGATCCTTCCGCTTTTCAAATTCCTCCCTCCAGTTGCCCCTGGCCTGCCTGCAAATGCGTATTCCCTTTATCTCTCCGGCTGAGACCGCCGGGATGTTCACATTAAGGCATACTCCCTTCGGAAGGGGGTTGCCGGATAGTCTGTTCATCACTTCACTGACATACTTCCTGCACACTGAAAAGTCGGCTGCGGGAGAAAAACTGTTAAGTGAGAATCCCACGGAATCAATTCCATATAGGCATCCTTCGATGGCAGCTGCCATGGTTCCGGAATAGAGCACGCTTACAGAGGCATTCGCTCCATGGTTGATGCCCGCAACAACCCAGTCGGGTTTCCGTTCAAGCAGCTGATTGATTGCCAGCTTAACCCCGTCGGTTGGCGTTCCGCTGCAGGCATAGATCGTGTGTTTATCGTTCTGCTCCAGCATCTTAACCCTTAGAGGCGATTTGACGGTAAGGGCCTGTGACATACCCGACATGCTTTCCACCGTTGAGATCATTACAACCTTGCCAAACTCCTCCATCACACTCAGCAGTGTTCTAAGTCCGGCGGCATACAATCCGTCATCATTCGTAAGCAATATAAGCCTCTCCCTGTCTTTCGTTTCCATATCACCACGATTGGTCTACAAAGATAGGGAATTAGAGTTACCGTAATTAATGTCGGTGGCCTTCGCAAATCTTTTTTTATAATTTCTTACTTTTGCATCTCCCGCTATAATCACTTTGTCACATGAAGCTATCCTACAACTGGCTGAAAGAATACCTCGATATTCCGGTTTCTCCGGAAGAGCTGTCAGAAATACTTACTAACCTCGGCCTTGAGGTTGAAGAGGTGGAGGAGTGGGAGTCTGTCCCGGGCGGACTCAGGGGAGTGGTAATAGGCAAGGTCCTGACAACCGTCAGGCATCCCGACGCCGACAAGCTTACCGTGAATATGGTCGATACCGGCGGACCGGAACCGGTACAGATAGTGTGCGGGGCTCCCAATGTGGCCCCGGGTCAGAAAGTTCCCGTTGCACTGCCGGGAACAATGGTATTCAAGGAGAATGAGAAGGTCGAGATCAGGAGATCCAAAATCAGGGGACAGCTCTCGGAGGGTATGATATGTGCTGAAGACGAGCTGGGCCTGGGAACCTCACATGAGGGGATAATGGTTCTTGACCCGTCGGTATTGCCCGGAACACCTGCCGCAGAATATTTCCGGATCGAGAGGGATACCGTTTACACCATCGGCCTCACGCCAAACCGTATAGACAGCGGTTCCCATTTCGGTGCTGCAAGGGATATTGCGGCATATTTCAACCTGCAGAAAAAAACAGAGGCAGCCTATCCCTCTCTTGAAGAATATTGTATCGACAACCATGAACTTGTTATCGGAGTGGAGATTGAAAACCGGAAAGACTGCAGGAGATATTCCGGGCTGACCATAAGCGGGGTAACAGTGTCAGAGTCGCCCCAGTGGCTCAGGAACCGCCTGAGATCCGTTGGTCTTAACCCGATTAACAATATTGTTGACATCACCAACTACGTCCTCCTGGAGACAGGCCAGCCGCTTCATGCTTTTGATGCCGACATGATAAAGGGGAGAAAGGTTGTAGTCAGAAATATGCCGGCCGGCACCTCCTTCGTGACACTTGACGGCGTAGAGAGGAAGCTCTCTGCAGATGACCTTATGATATGCAATGAAAGTGAACCTATGTGCATTGCCGGGGTGTTCGGGGGGATAGGCTCCGGTATAACGGAGAAGACGGTAAATGTATTTCTCGAATCGGCATGGTTTAATCCGATAGCCGTGAGGCGGACTTCGAGAAGGCACGGACTACATACTGATGCCTCATTCCGGTTTGAAAGG
>JAVEWX010000106.1:0-10765 GCA_034004335.1 Bacteroidales bacterium
TCCTCTTCTTCTTCACCATGAGGAAGGAGAAATTCCCGGCGATAGTTCAGGATGAGATGACGGTGATGATCGACTGGAATGAGAACATCGACCTGCAGGAGAATTCTTCACGTATACAGGCGCTTGTTGATCAATTGGGAGATAAGGCAGTGCAGACCAACAGTTTTGTGGGTGAGCAGCAGTTTATATTCACGCGCGAGTATGATCAGCCCTATTCATCGGCGAAGATATATATCAGGGCAGCGGGTTATGGAGCGGTGGATGAGATCAGGGAGTTGCTGATGGCATACCTGCCCTCGCGGTTCCCTGAGGCAGTGATGACCGTCAGGCCGCAGGAAAACATCTTTGAAAAGATCTTTGCAGCATCGGAGACGCCACTTGTTGTTGAGGTGGCGCTGGCCGCGGAGAAGTCTGTGCCGCCGGTGGAGAGGATGATGCTGATCAACGGGTTGCTGGCAGAGCGGTGGCCTGAGGCAGGGATCATGGCTCCGCAACTGGAGGAGAAGATAGAGATCAGGCTTGACCCGGTGAAGATGCTGTTGTATGATATTGATCCCAACACGGTCTATCCGGCCATCAGGAGCGCGCTGAACCGCAATGAGATAGGAGAGCTGAGGTCGTCACACCAGATCCTTCCCGTTGTTATGGCGGGCAATGAGACACCAGTAGGCGAGCATATGTCAACCGGCTCCATGCTTAACAGGCAGGGGGCGCAGGTTCCTGTCAGTGAGATTTGCGATGTCAGGCGTGTGCGTTACTACAAGGCCATCATGGGTAACATGGCGTCAGAATATGTGCCTGTTGAGATGAATGTTTCAACGAACCGTCCGGCGCAGCTGACGGCTGAGATTGAAGAGACTTTGTCGTCTGTGCCGGATCTCTCGCTGTCATTCAGCGGAACGGTGATAACTGGCCAGCGGCTCTTCCGCGAGCTGGCACTGGTGCTGCTTGTCTCCCTGGTGCTTCTTTATTTCATTCTTGCAGCTCAGTTTGAGTCGCTCACCCAGCCCCTGATAGTTTTGCTGGAGATACCTATAGACATTGCCGGGGCGCTCTTCCTGGTATGGTTATGGGGAGGGACAATAAACATAATGACGATGATAGGGATCATAGTGATGTCAGGTGTCATCATCAACGACTCGATACTAAAGGTAGATACGATAAACAATCTCCGGAAATCCGGGGTAGCGCTGAAGGAGGCGATATACACCGGCGGGTCGAGGAGGCTGAAACCCATTATCATGGTTGCTATGGCGTCATTGTTTTCGACTCTTCCGATGCTGTTCGGGTCAGGATTGGGGAACCAGTTGCAGCGGCCGATGGCGCTGGCGCTTATCGGAGGCATGACCCTCGGCACCTTCGTCAGTCTCTACTTCATTCCGCTGGCGTACTGGTATATCTACAGAAGAAGGGGGGAGAGAGCATAATTCGCGTGGGGGAAGGTGAATTTGCATGGCTTAACTCTTTTCAGGAGCCTGTGAAGATTCTTGTTATAACGAGTAGCTACCA
Organism: Bacteroidales bacterium; assembly: GCA_034004335.1. GTDB lineage: Bacteria > Bacteroidota > Bacteroidia > Bacteroidales > VadinHA17 > SLNP01. The sequence continues at coordinate 1,510 of JAVEWX010000106.1, forward strand.
TTATGATCAACATCAGATCACAACCAGGTAGCTACTTCGTTATATTGATTTCTATGATAACCTATAGCAAATTAAATCAATTATTATCTGCGAGAACCCTTAGAGAACTGCTTACGAAGGACTGCCCTGAAGTCTCAGTTCTGCAGTCAGACGTCTCGGGACATATGGTACCCTCTTCCGGTTCTTCTTTCCGTTCGCAGTATAAGGAACAGTCAGATTGGAGACCGCTTTCATTAACACGAATACCGGCCTTACAAACCTGGATTCTGGAGTATTCGCCTGGGTTAAGGTATTTTTTCTCAAGACCCAGGTGCTCACATGAAGCACAGCTGCGGGTATCTGGATTATAGTAACAATTCTTCTCGTGGGCTTTACAGGATTTTGATGTCGTGTAAACCTTCCCACAGTAGTCACATTTAAAAGCACTTATCTTATTCATGATTTAATTATTATTTTCATTAGTCATTATTCAGTATCTGTTCTCTTGATCTTAGGTGTTTGAGACATTTTGCTCATTAGGGAGGAAGAGCCTCAATTCCCATAAGCTGCTTTCCCATTATGATTACCATAACATACTGGAATAAATTTGTCATTACATGGAGTTTCCCCTTCTGAAATCTCTTTCCTTTAAAGTCAAAAAGTTGAACATCTCATGCATTCGACTCACAGTCCTATCGTTATAAGCTTCAGCAAGTGTTTCTTCAGGAAAGTTTGTGGTTGCAAAGGTGAGTAAGCCTGGCTTACACCTCTCGGATACAATATGTCCAATAATATCAATGTCATTACCAAAGTGCTTTACTCTTTCAGATTCAGCTCCTATGTCGTCAAGGCACAAAATGTATCTCCTTTCATATTCCTCTACTCCTCCGTATCCTTCTGTAATAAACCTCCTTACTGCATCGTCGACATGAAGAATTTCATATTGCATTCTATATGGCTTGTTGTTCTTGATATAATGAATATTATCAATCTGCCTATATACCTGCATAACCCTCATTGCAAGAGTTTTGCCTGATCCAGTATTGCCCATTAGAATCAAGCCTTTCCGTAAATCGCCACAAAATGTGGGATCTCCATGAAAGTACCTTATTAACTCCTTGTACATTTGGGCTACCTCAGGAGTCATGGTAAATCCAGGAACCAATCCCTCTGCAATCCGCATTACTACACGCAGTGCGTACTCAATGTTGTACGGAAGATATTGTATCCTAATTATTCCAGAGGCTATTGACTCTCTTGATGTTTCTGCTATTATGTTTTCTATTGAGTTCATTGCTATTGTTTTTATTGTTATTTATTGAATTCTTCTCCCACAACCGGACAGCAGCTTGCCAATCCTTCATCCTATTTTTGCCTATCATCCAACCCTTTGAAGTATAGGCATCGATGAACTGCTCTGGATCGACATTATTCTTGCGTTCAGAACAGTATTCTCTAACCATCTCAAGAGTCGGAGGTATTGTTTTTTTTGCCTGTAAGGCCCCCGAAATATTCTTCTCATTATTTTCATTCTTACATTCTTGTTTGGAGTAAGTCTCCGTCTCCTGATCGTATGCCGTCTGTCTCCCGACGGTCTGACGATTGTTAGGCGTATCCTGGTACATATCATAGTTACAAACCGTTATCCGTGTGGTGATTTTGAGATTCTCTCGTGTAATCATTCCATCCTTCTGGAGCAGAGCTAAGAATTCTTTGACGGTTTGCTTCGATACTCCCCACTCTTTGGCCCAGGTTTCCAAACTCCTGACAGATTGGCCACGTTTACATTCAAACAGTTCACACCGGATCAATACCTTATGATCGGTATGGTTTACCGATAGTAGAATGTCCAGCCACCATCGTAATTTGTCTGATTTCCATAACCAGTGGTCTTTTATGCTCCTGTGAATTTTTATCCAACCCTGGCTATGGTCATGATCCTTTCTCATGGCAAATCATTTTAAAGTACAGAAAGAGAAGACTTATACTGTCTATTGAGGAGTGATCATTCAGAAGATAGGCGGCTGTTTTCTTCTTCACCAACCTACCTGAAGCCTCCTTCTTATGCTCAGGCCGTAACGGCTTTTTCTGCTGGAGATTTCGTGCCCTCTTCATCATGCCCTCCTCCTTTTTGCTTCGTTACGTAACCGGTCAGTGACCGTCTTGTCAGCCTGCTTGGTGGTAATAGTCCTATCATTCATCCAATCAGACAGAGTCTGACGGCTGAACACAAGTCTCTTACCGAACTTCTGGAAGGGAATCTCTCCAGTAAAGGTCATCTTGTAGATGGTGGCCTTCGAATAACCAGTAATACGGCAAGCCTCATCTATGCCGATGCGGTCTTCTTCTACTGGTCTTTGTGGGGTTTGAAGGCCGAGAAGGCCTTCTCTAACTGCAGCAGAAATAACCTGCTCCAGCTCTGAGGTTTTTAGTGTCGTAAATACTTGCATCGTTTTTTGTTTTGATTACGACACAAAAATATACGCCCTTTTAACTATATATCAATATGTTAGATGCACTTTATACTCTTAATAAATACCCTTTGTACCCTTTGTACCCTTTTTACCCTTGGGGAGGTATATTTTTCTCAGCTTTGAAGTAAGGGATGACGGGAAGGTTATATGGATCGTTGCCTTTTATGGCTTTCTTAACAATGTCGATGCCCATCTCAAAACCGAAATCATGTTGTACTATTGAATGAATCAGTGGTGATAGTAACTTTTTCTTTACATAGCCCTTTCGGCGCAAATCTCTTATATAGTTAACCAAGATTGAAGCGTTCCCCCTACCGGTATCCTTCCAGATGAGTGTTTGACCATCGACAAATCCATGTTCGATGAACCATTTTACGATATTAATATAAGCCTCATGACTCACGCACACCTCCTCCAAAATAGTATTTGGAGTCCCTAAGATTTCCTTTGTAGGTGTACCTTTGTCCATGGCTAACAGAGCCACCCAATTAAAATATCCCTCTACATAATCCTTGAGTTGGAGCTTATTATCTCTATCCTTCTCGTCGATTACTTCATCAAAGTACTTGGAAGATTGCCTGAATTTCAGCTTTTCCTTTTCTAAATGGAAGGGAACAAATTTTCTCAGTACATCTACCTTATTAAGAGGATTGGGTAGTTTGTCGTTTACCTTATACTCACGATTAATCTGATTTTCAAAATAATACCTGTAGAAATCTGTTGCTTTGAAGTCTTTTCCCCATTCCAAGAGCCTTCTAAGGCTTGGAAGCCTTCCGTATCCTGCGGCATAGAACGCCAAAATGCCGATCGCAATGGGGATTGTCTGATCTATATAGACCGGAACAGTATCTGCGTCTTGAGATTTCTTCTTCAAGGAACGTTTGGGGTTGGGATAGGGGATATATATAACTTGCCTTGTTATATTATTATAGTAGTTACGATGCAGATAATACTCTCCCGCTTTATCTGCACGTTCTTCGTCCAGCCAATCTGACCATCCATCAATATTATTCATAAACAGAAATAGTATTGTCGTATATTATTAAAAATTAGTGAGATATGATGCGTTCTTAAGTCTCTCTTCACGTTCGAACGAGGCGAGGTAGTTCTCGGTGGTTTTAATATCGGTATGGCCGAGGCTTTCCGAGATGTAGCTAATGTTCGCTCCTGACCTTTTCTGCACAGTTGCAAAGCTATGTCGTGCAGTGTATGTAGAGATAGGTCCGATACCTAGCGCCTTGCCGATTTTGGTCATCTTCTTATTGATAAGGCTGGTTATGTTCTTTATGATCCGTCTTTCATCTATAGGGATTAACCCTGTAGACAAAAATGGGAAAATGTAGTCATCAATCTTATAGGGATTGCCCCATTTCTGAATAATGGCTCGCATCTCAGGCAGGATAACCGCAACAATCTCCCTTTTTTTTCGGCTCCGAGTGATTGTTTTCTGTCGATAGAATCTTATTTCATCTCCAACAATATTTGAATACTTCAATTGTAAAAGGTCAGTAATGTTTATGCCGTTGCAGAGGTAGCAAAAGAACCACAAATCACGACACCTGACCTCAGTTTCCGATGTCAACGGATAAGTCATGATAGCTCCTACCTGAGCAAGGGTTAAGGCCATCTTCCGGCCCTCAGCTTCTGGTATTTCATATCTCCCCTTGCCAAATGGAAATTGAGCACCAGATATAATGCCCTGACTCTTACCTTCATTCATGACAGCCTGGAGAGCCCTCATGTACATAGAAATGGTTGTAAAACTTTTCCCCTCTCCCTGAAGATGGGTCTCGTATTTCTTCAGCCAATCAACTGTTATATCAGAGAACTTTAAATCTCTTTGCTGATATTCCTGAATGTTCCTGATCGTATAATAATACCAATCAGCAGTTCCGAGCCTATTCTCCTTCCTTAATATATCCACGCGATCAAGGAAGGCTGATATAATACTATTCTTTGTCCCTCTGCTGAGTCGCGCATTTAACTGGTCCAGTGTGAAGCCATGATCGCTCTTAACGAGATCGATAATGTGTGACTTGATCTTGTCGAACCCGATCTGGAGTATCTCTCTTTGACTCCTGAGCTCCTTGTTCTTGGTCGTCGAAAGCCTATCCCATTCCTCAAGCGACAGATCAATCCCGGCATTATAGTATACCTGCTTCCGAAGGAACGTCACTCTGTATTTTATAGGATACAGGTCATTCTGCTTCTTTCGTCGAGTGTCAAGAATAACCGACTCCGTAATACCATTCAGGGAAAAATTCTCCATTTGTATGCAATTTTATTATTGTACATACGATTTGCATACAAAAAAAGAAAATAAGTAGAAATAAAGCAAGCAATAAACAAACTATTTTCAGTCTTAATAATTCATCCATACCTACTTATATCACATCATAAAAATAATTCGAAACTATTATAATTAAAGGGTTTATGCTTCACACGCAAGAGGTCACTGGTTCGAATCCAGTACGTCCCACACTCACAAAATCATACGATTAGCTCAGTCGGTTTAGTCCGCCAGCCGGCGGATCACACGCAATAGGTCACTGGTTCGAATCCAGTACGTCCCACAATAAATGTTCTCCTTTGGTTAGCATTGATACTGATAATAGTGCTCAGTATTCATGGAATAAACCATTCATTCTTAAACTCCCAGAGAAGCCAGTGAAATAACATTGATACCATCGGGTCGAGTGTGGCTTACTCCTGTGCCGACAATGATATTCAGCGACTTTGGGGGACCAATTTTTTTTATGTCCAGTGTTGTGGTCAGTTTTTTCAGGTTGGAGGCTGCTTCATTAATCAGGCCGATACCGAGCTTTATCTCAAATGCTGCCCAATCGCCGTTGCGCTTTTGCACAATGCAGTCAATCTCCAGACCACTCGAATCACAGTAATGGCAGACGATGCCATCATTTGCCCTTGCATAAACCCGAAGGTCATGCGTAACGAGCGATTCGAACAGGAAGCCTGTAAACCTCAGATCCTTTAATAACGATTCTTTATTGGCACCCAAAGCAGCTACAGACAGTGAGACATCAGTAAAATGCATTTTCGGCGATTTTCTCAGTGATGCAGATGAGCGAATATGGGTACTCCATGCTGGTTGGTTTTCAATGATCATCAGCCGTTCCAGGGCATCGAGGTATTCATACAATGTCGGACGCGTGATATCACCGTTGTCATACTCTTTAATATCCTTAACGATGGTCGTTTTTGCAACAAGTGTTGCCGTATTCCTTGCAATAGACCTGAAAATATTTCTCACTTTTACCGGGTCCCTTTTAATGCCCGAGATACGGCTCATATCGGTTTCGGCGATCAGATCGATATAGGCACGGTTAAGTAGCAGGGCCTCTTCAGTGTTGGATGTAAGCAGACCTGGCCAACCTCCTTTTATAATTCTTTCCACGATTGTCTCCAGATCTACAGATCTGTCTGACAGATCAATCTCATTATCTGACAACAGCTGTTTCATGCTTACCTCTCCGCTGGAATAGCCCAATTCCTGCCAGGACAGAGTTCGCATATCTACGGTGGTAAATCTTCCTGCACCGGAATGGATAGGGATTTTATCATCGGGAGTTGAGGAACCGGTAAGAATAAACTGTGACTTTTCTTTGCGGGCATCTATTTCGTGCCTGATGTAATTCCAGAGCTTGGGCTGTACCTGCCATTCATCAATCAGCCGCGGTGTGTTGCCTGACAGCAGCCGTTTCGGATCTGCATCCATCAGGTATGGCACCTGCTCGTCCTGGTCAACCCTGACAACACTTGATGCCAGGCGCAAAGCAGTTTCGGTTTTTCCGCATGCTTTCGGACCGCGAATCAGGACTGCTCCCGAAGCATTCAGTTTGGCTTTTATTTCATCTTCAATTATTCTTGAAATATAACTCATCCCGAGAGTATTTTACATAACATAAGAATATTGATTTACACTTTAGAATAGATTTGGTTTACATTTTTAGAGTAAATCATTTTACAAATATAGAACTTCGGGCAATATTTACAAGCGTAATCTTGATTTATTTAAGGCACAAAATGAGCCGGGCATAAGACCGAAGTCATCTTAAGCAGATTTCATCATTGCCCTGTCAATAGCTCGAATTACAGGAAACTTTGTCTGCTTCGCGGTCAATTAACGGGAAGCAATACAACCGGCTATTCTGTAATGAAGAGGACTCCATTTTTCTTCATATACAAATTGGCACAGTCTGTTTTACTCAGAACAGCAACACTCGGACTTCGGTTATCAGTAACAGGCAGGTTTGCGAAATCCAGTTGCCCATGGTATACTCGGCTAAACCCAATTGCCTTATGATCCCTGATAAAAACCAGATAACTGTAGAAATCGGTTTGCCTGATATCCTTGATTCTGGATTTGATATTTCTGTAATTCTTCAGGTCTCTTAAAACCGATTGCTTTGATACAGGAGTATATGGTTTGATAACTAATATGGAATCCCACTTTGCCTCAATGATGTCACACATATTGATCTGAATGGTGTCTCCGGAATCAATCCTGAGGTTATCCTGAAAGTGATGCAGATAGTATTCTGCAATCGGGTCGTTACTGCATTTGGTAAATAATAAAATACTGATGATTGAGAAAATCACCAAACAGCTTTTCATAATAACCTTCATTGTACTGCAGCATTTCAGGATCTAAGTTACCCTTTATTGCTGCATAATGCAAGCCATAATTCTCGGGTTTATAGGATTATCAGGACTCTTAGGGTAATGCACTGCAAGTGAATAAAGGGAAATTAATGCTTGAAACGCAGAAGGTTACAGGTTCGAATCGCGTAACTCCTGCTTTGTGGAAAATCACAAATTAATCAGACAAATCGGGTTGGGAATACTGGAAATTCTTTTCTACTTTTCACTGGCGTGACCAGGTGAATAAAATCAGGCAGAAATAATTTTACTAAGAAATGACAAGTATGAACATAATATACAACGCCGTTACTAGGGAACCAAATAATCACCAGCTTCTCTGCCGGCGGATCGCTTTGACATTGATACTCCTGCTGGTGCTACAGTCTGCATCGGCAGAATACAAAGGAGTCGTCTATAATGACCTGAATATGAACAGGCAACGAGAGGCAGACGAAAAGGGGATCAGCGGGGTGGCTGTGTCCGACGGGCTGAATGTGGTTCTGACAGACAGCAAGGGGGCCTTCAGGCTACCGGGAATTACCGAAACGAGGTTCATCCGCATAACAGTTCCTGCAGGCTTCAGGTCCTCGGGTAACTATTACATTAAAGAAGACCGCCGGGAGTCAGGCTATGACTTCGGGCTTGTCCCTTTCCCAGCATCGGGAAATAAAAAAGTGCGCTTTTTACAACTCGCAGACACAGAAACCGGATCCGACTTCGGGTGGATAGGGCCTATAAGGGATTATGCTGCAAATGAAGATATCAGCTTCATAATTCACACCGGAGATATCTGCTATGAATACGGACTGAATTTTCACGGAGCCAATGTAACAGGTGAAACAATGGGTGTCCCGGTTTACTATTGTGTGGGTAACCATGATCTTGTAAAAGGCATTTATGGAGAAGAACTCTTTGAAAAGAATTTCGGACCTGCATATTATTCTTTCGAGGCCGGGAACACACACTTCATCGTCACACCGATGCTTACAGGTGACTATAAACCATCCTATTCAAAAGAAGATGTGTACCGGTGGATGAAAAATGACCTCCGGCTGGTTGATCCGTCCAAAAACCTCGTAGTCTTTAACCATAACCTGCTCACCCTGGGCGATGAGTTTATCTACGGGATTAATGATACTGAAAGGATCAATCTCGGAGAACATAACCTGAAGGCCTGGATTTACGGTCACTGGCACTCAAATTACTTCATCCGTCACGGTAACAGCGGTATAGTTTCGTTTTGCAGTGCCCCTCCCAACAAAGGGGGAATAGACCACTCCGTATCAAATTTCCCTGTCTACGAAATTGACGGTTACGGCAATATAACGGCTCATCCCAGGTACAATTACCTCATCAATCACTTTGCAGCGGTGAGTCCTTCAGGCAATCAGGCAGTAGTTGATGACAGGGGTCAGCTATTAATCTCTGTGAACACCTATTCAACCGTTTCCCCGACAGAATCTGCAGAGTTCATGATAGAGGGAACGGGAAAATGGACGTCACTCAGCAGGCGATCGGACTGGAACTGGTCAGGGAAATCCGATGCAAAGGGGATGAAGAGGGGTATCCCCTACAGGATCAATTTCAGGGTACGGCTTAAGAACGGGGATACCTTTTCATCCGTGCAGAACTTTATAATATCAGAAGATGCCCCAATCAACCAAACCGCAGAAATCACGTCCAAAGATCCTTTGAAACTGAAGTGGATAACAAACGCCGGTACTGGCGCCGGAATCTGTCCACCTGTTTATTCCGGCGGAACACTTTATATTGCCGTGTACGAGGACTATGGCACCAATAATAAAATAATGGCCCTTGAAGGTGCCACGGGTGAGTTGAAATGGCAGTTCATGACCGACAATCCGGTCAAAAACACAATAGCATTATCTGGCAGTCATTTATTTGCCACTGACGAGGGAGGGATAGCATATTCAATTGATGCCGGCAACGGAGAACTAAGATGGAAGAGAGACCTTGGACTCAGCACCTTTCCCCTGCCTGTTAACGGTGGCGTGGTTCACAATGGCATTTACTACTGCGGGTACGGAAATTACCTGTCGGCTCTTGACTGCCACGATGGCCACCTGATATGGAAAAACGATAGCTGGAACGGAGGCGAGGGCACCACCTCAACCATGACA
>JAVEWX010000107.1:0-10716 GCA_034004335.1 Bacteroidales bacterium
CTGGCGGCCGGTGACCGGGATCCGCAAACCCGTACCTCGCACCACGCAACCCACCTTCGCTTGCTAAGGCAAGTTTACACCTTCGCTGAAGCTTCGGTGTACACAGCCGGCGGGCGCAGCCCGCAAACCCCTTTTAAGCCTTTTACGCCTCATACGCCTTCTACGCCTTACCTTTAAACCCTGAACCCTGGTACCAGATACCTGATACCCGATACCTGATACCCTGTTTTTTCATATCTTTGTGCGATTTTTGATTTAATGTTTTCCGCATAATGGCAAAGAGATTCCCCGAGTACAAAGGGCTCGACCTCGCGAAGGTCAACAAGGAGATTCTTGAATACTGGGATAAAAACGACGTTTTTCACCGCAGCCTGCGCGACATCGACGGCCGTGGCGACTACATATTCTACGAGGGTCCCCCCTCGGCCAACGGCATCCCCGGCATACACCACGTGATGGCCCGCACCATAAAGGATGCAGTGTGCCGCTACAAGACACAGCGCGGATACCATGTGCGCCGCAAGGCAGGATGGGACACTCACGGCCTGCCCGTCGAGCTGGGCGTCGAAAAGGCAATGGGCATCACCAAGGAGGACATAGGCACCAAAATCAGCGTTGCCGACTACAACGCCGCCTGCCGCACCGACGTTATGAAGTACACCGACATGTGGGAGGATCTCACCCGCAAAATGGGCTACTGGGTCGACATGCACGATCCCTACATCACCTACGACAACCGCTACATAGAAACACTCTGGTGGCTGCTGCGCCAACTGTTCGACAAGGGCCTCCTCTACAAAGGCTATACCATCCAGCCCTACTCGCCCGCCGCCGGCACCGGTCTCAGCTCCCACGAACTAAACCTGCCCGGCTGCTACCGCGACGTGAAAGACACTTCCTGTGTGGCTCTTTTTAATGTTGTCAGGAACACAAGGTCAGAATTTCTGTTCGCAGCCACCGATACCGCGGAAGTAAACATAATGGCATGGACAACCACACCCTGGACACTGCCATCAAATACCGGACTGGCAGTAGGGGCCGACATCGAATACGTGCTGGTGCGAACCGTTAATCCCTACTCGGGAAAACCCCTGTCGGTGGTGCTGGCCAAGGCACTGCAGAACGCATATTTCCCCGAATCAAACGCCGGCCTCAAACTCGAAGAATATGTTCCCGGTGACAAGAAATTCCCATTCAGTGTTGTGGCCGAATTTCCCGGTAAAAAGCTCAAAGGCGTTGAATACCTGCAACTTATCGACTGGGTTAATCCTGGTAAAGGCGCCTTCCGCGTGGTTACCGGCGATTTTGTAACCACCGGCGATGGCACCGGGGTGGTACACATAGCCCCCACCTTCGGGGCCGACGACTACCGCGCAGGAAAGGAAAACGGACTGCCGCCACTGCTTGTGAAACGTCGCGACGGAACCACGGGTCCGCTGGTCGACAGGCGAGGTTATATGGTCCCAATAGCCGATATGGACGAAGAGTTTGTGCGTACCATGGTCAATACCGATAGCTACGCCGACTTCGAAGGCAGAGCCGTGAAGAATGAATATGATCAGGATCTTAAAAACAATGATGAATCGCTCGATGTCGACATCGCCGTAAGACTCAAGCAGGAGGGCAAGGTCTTCCGTATCGAAAAGCACCTCCACAACTACCCCCACTGCTGGCGCACCGACAAACCCATACTGTACTATCCCCTCGACTCGTGGTTCATACGAACCACCGCCCTGCGCGACCGGATGATAGAGCTCAACAACACCATCAACTGGAAACCGGTATCGACAGGCATCGGTCGATTCGGCAAGTGGCTAGAGAACCTGGTCGACTGGAACCTCAGCCGCTCGCGCTACTGGGGAACACCACTGCCGATATGGGTCACCGACGACCGCTCCGAACTGAAATGCATAGGTTCCGCCGAAGAACTTAAAAAAGAGATTGAGAAGTCGGTTGCCGCCGGCTTCATGAAGGATAATCCCCTGGTAACGTTCGTGCCGGGCGACAACAGCTCAGCCAACTATGAAACATTCGACCTGCACAGGCCGTTTGTCGATGACATAATACTGGTGAGCGACAAGGGCAATCCGATGCGCCGCGAGGAGGACCTCATCGACGTATGGTTCGACTCGGGTGCCATGCCCTACGCACAGGACCATTATCCCTTCGAGGGTGCCGACACCTTCAGCCACCGCTTCCCGTCCGACTTTATAGCCGAAGGCGTCGACCAGACACGAGGATGGTTCTTCACCCTCCATGCCATAGCAGTGATGATATCCGATTCGGTGGCCTTCAGAAACATCATCTCAAACGGACTGGTGCTCGACAAGAACGGCAACAAGATGTCGAAGCGACTGGGCAACGCCGTCGACCCCTACACCACAATAGCCAAGTATGGGTCCGACCCGCTACGCTGGTATATGATAACCAACGCACAGCCCTGGGATAACCTCAAGTTCGATATGACCGGCGTGGAGGAGGCAAAACGCAAGTTCTTCGGAACACTCTACAACACCTACTCATTTTTCGCCCTCTATGCCAATATTGATAACTTCACGGGGCTGGAACCCCAGGTTCCCGTGTCGAAACGTCCCGAGATAGACCGATGGATACTGTCGCTGTTGAATTCTCTGATACGAGAGGTTGAGGAGTGCTATGAGGATTACGACCTTACCCGTGCCGGAAGGGCTATACAGGATTTTGTAACTGAGAACCTCAGCAACTGGTACGTGAGGCTTAACCGCAAGCGTTTCTGGGGTGGCGAAATGGACAGCGACAAGCTGGCTGCCTACCAGACCCTCTACAGGTGTCTCGTTGAAGTAAGTCGCCTGGGTGCCCCGCTGGCACCCTTCTATATGGAGAGGTTGTATTTGGATATGGTTCAGGGGTCGGGGCATGGGGCATGGAGCATGGAGCATGGGGAGGCCGGCGCCAAAAAGAATGGCGTGTCGGTGCACCTCGATTCGTTCCCGGTGTGGGATAATACATTGATAGACAAGGAGCTGGAAGCCCGTATGGACATCGCCCAGAAGGTATCGTCAATGATCCTGGCCCTCCGCAAGAAGGTTAACATCAAGGTGCGACAGCCTCTGGCCCGTATTATGGTGCCGGTTCCTGATCGCAGCTTCCGCGCGCAGTTTGAGGCTGTCAGAAACCTCATCCTCACTGAGGTTAACGTGAAGGAGGTCGAATATATCGACGGCACCGCAGGCATCCTTGTAAAGAAGATAAAACCCGATTTCAGGGCCCTGGGACCCCGCTTCGGCAAGGCCATGAAAGAGGTTGCAGCAGCCATGGCAGCAATGAGTCAGGATGATATAATGCTCTTCGAACAGGAAGGTGGTTTCGAGCTCACCGCCGCAGGACAGAAGTACCGGCTCGAACTAACCGACGTTGAAATAATATCGGAAGACATACCCGGATGGCTGGTGGCCAACGAAGGCAGGCTTACCGTGGCCCTCGACATAACCGTCACCGAGGAACTCAGGAATGAGGGCATAGCCCGCGAATTCATAAACCGCATACAAAACCTGCGCAAGGAGAGCGGCTTCGAGGTGACAGACAAGATCACCGTTCTCATCGAGGATCACGACATGATACGTGAAGCCGTCACCACACACGCAGCCTATATCGGCGCCCAAACCCTTGCCATCGAAGTAAGGGTGGAAGCTGACCTCAACGGCAGCAAGGCTCGCGAAATAGAGATAGATGACCTGCCGGTAAGGGTGGTGATAAGGAAGGCGTAATGGCATAGTGGCGTAAAGACGTAGTAGGCGTAAAAGACGTAAAAGGCGTAAAAGACGTAAAAGACGTAAAAGGCGTAAAGGGCGTAGGAGGCGTAAAGGGCGTAGGAGGCGTAAAGGCGTAAGAGGCGTAAAGGACGTAAAAGGCGTAAAGGGCGTAGGAGGCGTAAAGGCGTAAGAGGCGTAAAGGACGTAAAAGGCGTAGGGGGTGTATAAGGAGTTGCGGGCTGTGCCGTCCGTGGGGCATGGGCTGCCGGGAAAAAGTTGATCGGCAGCAGGTAAAGAACCCCGAAGGGGTTGAATATCAATAGATAAGAAGCTTCCCCCCATAATTACGCCTCGCTTATGGTTATGAAGAGTTACGGGTTCCTGCAACAAAAAACCGCCTTACGGCGGTCTTTTTTTATTTCTGTTTCAGCTTGGCATCCATGCAGAGGGTTGCATGGGGTACGGCACGCAGCCGCTCCTTGCTTATCAGCTGTCCGGTCTCACGGCATATGCCGTAGGTCTTGTTCTCTATGCGTACAAGAGCTGCCTGCAGATGCTGAATGAACTTCTGCTGCCTCTGTGCCAGACGTCCTGCCTCCTCCTTTGACAATGTGGTTGCACCCTCCTCAAGAACCTTGAATGTGGGGGAGGTATCCATGGTGTCGTTGCTCTCTTCGTGGGTTATGCTGGCCTTAAGGGTTTCATAGTCCTTCCTGGCTTTCTCGAGCTTGGCCAGAATTATCTGCCTGAACTCCTCCAGCTCCTCATCGTTATATCTGGTCTTTTCAGCCATATCATCCGGATTTAAAATTGATGCCCAAAGATAGTATTTTTTTTAATATCATTATCAGGCAAAAGCCTGCCGAAGGATTTGTCTTTTAATTGGTTATTTTTATAGTCTCTTTTGTGAAACATCTGATATCGATATGAGGATTATTCTTATAACAGCGACATTATTGCTGGCAGGTCTTGCTGGTCAGGACGGCGACAGGGTGATCCCTGCCGTTGATCCCGACCGCGTAAAGCTGGAGCTGGCTCTCGATCCCTCCGCCATCCTTATCGACGTACGCCTTAAATTTGAATACCGCCGCAGGAGGATCGAGAAATCCGTCAACCTGCCCAAAAAAGCCGATCTCGACAAGTTTGCGGAGGAGACCCCCAGGCACCGTCCGCTTTACCTGTACTGCACCACGGAAACAAGGGCCAGGCAGGCCGCAGCACTGCTGGTCGATCATGGCTTCCTGTCGGTATATATCATGGAGGGCGGTCTTAACAAATGGAGGGCTTACAACCTCCCCCTGGTAAAAGGCCGAAAGGGGCGTTACCCGGCCTCTTCACGAAAGTGAAAGAGTGAAGGAAAAGGTACTTCCTTCGCCTGGTCTGCTCTTCACCATCACCTTATGCCCGTGAGCCTCGACGGCATGCTTGACTATCGCCAGTCCCAGGCCTGTGCCTCCGCTGTCGCGAGACCTGTGTTTCTCAACACGATAGAAACGCTCAAAGACACGTGGAAGGTGTTCCTCTTCTATTCCAATGCCATCATCGGTGACCTCTACCAGGACCTTCCCGCCGAATACCGTCATCGTTATGTCGGTACGGCCACCTTGTTTACCATAATTTACGGAATTGACGACCAGGTTGCTGAGAGCCTGGAATATCCTTTTTCTGTCAGCCTCAACGATACAGGGTTCCTTCACCGGACCGGCATGAAGGGTTATCTTTTTATCGGCAGCCCTGACCTCATTGGCTTCAATAACCTCATCGACAAGGGCCGGCAGACTGAAACGGCTGTAATTCAGGGCGTTCGCATCACTCTCGAGGCGACTTATGGTCTGAAGATCCTCGACAATCGCAATAAGTCTGTTAATGCTTTTTTCGGCCCTCCTGAGATACAGCCTGTTTATAGTCTTATCCTCCAGTCCGCCGTCAAGAAGTGTGAGTATCAGTCCCTGCAAATTGAAGATCGGCGTTTTGAGTTCATGGGAGACATTGCCGACAAACTCCTTGCGCCACTCCTCCGAAGCCCTTAGTGTTTTTATCTCGCTCTCCTTGTCGCGTGCCCATTCCAGCACCTGCTTCTCCACATCCATCAGGTCAAGTGAACGCTTCTTGTCAGTGGCTTTCTGTATAATCCGATATATGGCATCGAGTCGCGATTCAATGTAACGCATAATTATGTACCTAACCAGGAAGAACAGTGCAACAGAGGCTGCTACTGCTGCGGTTATGACTTCGATCTTCTGTATCATGGTCCTGGTTCCCCCGGAAAAAACCATTACCGCAATAACGGCTACTATTATTATAACCAGGGTTATCAGCAATGAAGCCACAGCCGGATGATCGGCCGGCTTCCGCTCCTGCGTCCCGGGCCTGACGCTGTCGGACAGGTCCATCCTTTTCCTAATGCCTGCCAAGTTGCTGTTTGAGAATGCGTGCTATGTACTTCCCTATGATGTCGAACTCGAGGTTAACGACTGTGCCGGCCTGTATCTCATTGAAGTTGGTTACCTGCCATGTATATGGTATGATGGCTACTTCGAATGATTTCTCCCCCGAGTTGACAACTGTAAGGCTTACGCCGTTAACGGATATGGAGCCCTTTTCCACAGTTATGTAGTCATCCTGTGCCGGCTCATATTCAAACCTGTAGTACCAGCTGCCATCGGCTTCGCGGACCGAGGTGCACACCGCGGTCTGATCAACATGCCCCTGCACCAGGTGACCGTCGAGAAGGCTGTCCATACGCATGCTGCGCTCGAGGTTGACCTTCGACCCCACGGTGAGCAGCCCCAGGTTGCTCTTCTCAAGTGTCTCCCTGATGGCGGTGACGGTGTAGGTGTTGCCCTCAACCGATACGACGGTAAGACATACGCCATTATGCGATACGCTTTGATCGACCTTCAGCTCGCCTGCAAACGAACAGGTAAGGGTTATGTGCAGGTTATCCTTCTCTTTGGTTAGTTTCGTAACTGTTGCTGCTTCTTCAACTATTCCGGAAAACATGGTATTGTTGTGTTGGATTTGGGGCAAAGATAGGAAAAAACGGCATCCGGCGGCCGGTAGCCGGATTCCGGTAATTGATTTTAGCTCATTGCATTCTCTCTTCGTTTTGACGTATAGATATCAGCTTATTCAGAGTCGCGCCTATTTTCCCACACGTCTCAATTAATGGTTCCGCCTCCTCCTGTGAAAGATATCCGGCTCTTTGGGCTATGATCAGTTGTGTAATTAATTCTGCTGTTGATCCCCTGGCTATCTTGAAGTGTCTGATAGTTAGCTTATCAGACCCTAATTCAACGCCTTCTGCAATATTGCTTGCAATACTGACAGCTGATCTTCGCATCTGATCCTTTAAGCCAAAATCTTTTAAGATCTCACCCTTTTGGGTAATGGAATACACATCCCCTGTTAGATCCAGGGCAATTTGCCATACACGTAATGATCTGAAACTTCCCATTTGCAGCGAGTAAATGGATTATTAAACCCTAAAATAGGCAAAATTTTTAATCCGGTTAGTCTTAGGAATGCCGGTAGCCGGTAGCCGGACGCCGGATGCCATTTTTACATCTCCTTCTCTCCTGGTACCTGTCACCTGATACCTTATTTTCCGGACACCGCCCATATCATCTTCTTCCCAAACCCCAGCAGGTTATCGGTCATCTTCAGCAGAGTGATGTCGACGATCCAGAGGTGAGTATCCATCAAGGCCGCCACGGGGAAGCGCTTCAGGTAAGCCTTTTCGGCGAACTTCAGTCTCTCCCCTTCCGCAATGGTTACGGTTCCCTGGAACTGCACCCCCTGAATTTTACCTATAATATGTGTCTCAAGCGCCACCGATCCCGCCACAAAGCTGTTAAGCAGGAACTCTCTGCCGTGCCGGGTCTCGTGGTCGGTGGTAAACACAAAGGCATTCTCCTCCTCGAGGTACACATAGAAGCAGTTGGCACACCATGGCTCATCGTCAATGGTGGTGCAGACGGTGAGTACGTGATGCTTTTTGAGGAACTTTACTATCCTGGGGTCGGGGAGCATACGGGTTGCGCATTTAGGGTTGAGGATTGAGAGTTGAGGGGTTCAATGCCTGAATAGCGTTTACCTTTTTAATACTATAATTTCTTCTTTTTTGGTGTATAATGTTTACTGTAGAAGACGGGAGATTACTCGAATAGTTATCCTCGTTATCAACAGTTTTTCTAAACGCCGTTGGCGTTAATTCATTAAGTGCTTTATGCGGCTTTCCAGTGTTGTACATGAATACAGCCTTGTCTAACAGCTTTCTAAGAGATTTCAGATCATTTGGGCCATAGTGATAAAGATAGTTGTTTTTAATAGTCCCGTTTAATCTTTCGGCATGCGAGTTCTCGTAGACCTTCTCCTCTGTCATTGAGTTAATCATTTTCAGCTCCCTGATAATAGTCTTGAACTCAATCTGTAACTGCTTCTGGCCAATTATCCGCTCCAGTTCTTTAACCCGCTCATGAAGAGCCTTGATCTTTGCTGTGTCACTCTTTGGCTCAATAACCTGTTTTACTTGTTTCTGTGCCATTGCCGAATATTTATAGATCCATCTGTAATTATAAGTCCTGCTAACAGAGTAGGTTCTGCAAATATCGGTAATGGATGTGTGGTTCCGTTCAGGTTCCCTGATTTTCTTCCTCTTGAAATCCTCGCTGAACGACCTGTTAAATTGAGACTTAAGCTCATGATCAAAATAACTCGCTGTTGCCATAATGTTAGCCGTTTTTCTGGTCAACGTATTTCAGGCACTGACAGGGAAGGGGGCGTAGAAGACGTACTAGGCGTATAAGGCATATAAAGCGAAGGAGGAGTTGCGGGCTTCGCCATGTGCCATTACACCATTTCCAGTGCTCTGTATTACTGCTACGCCTTTATACTTATTCCCAATCACAGTTATTGCTGACCCTGTTGCTGAAAAAAATATCTTTCTTTGCCGTGCCGAAAAAGCTGATTGTCAAAATGAGAGATATTGCATGACAGGCAGGGAGCTAAAAAAACTTAAGAAGGATATTGCCGGTAATGACATTGCAACAAATCTGCAAATGCTGGCAGCGCGTTATCCGGGGCAGATCATTTTTACCACCAGCTTTGGGGTGGAGGATCAGGTGATTACCGATATAATATTTCGCAATGAAATTGATATTGAGGTTGTTGCGATTGACACGGGCCGGTTGTTTGAGGAGACCTGTAAGGTTCACTCAAACACCCTGAAAGTCTACAGGAAGCCGATAAGGGTACTCTTTCCCGACCGTGATGAGGTAGAGAGACTACTCACCGAAAAGGGTCCGTACAGTTTCTACCAGTCGGTCGAGAACCGAAAGGAGTGTTGCCACATCCGTAAGGTAATACCCCTCGGAAGGGCTCTTGAAGGCAAGAAGTTATGGATTACCGGCATCAGGGCCGACCAGTCGCCCGGCAGATCGTCAATGGAGTCATTGGAACTCGATGAATTGAGGGGGATCATCAAGTACCATCCGCTGTTCGACTGGAGCCTGAAGCAGGTTGAAGAGTACCTGGATGTTAATCATGTACCTCATAATGAACTTCATTACAAGGGCTATGTAAGCATAGGTTGTGAGCCTTGCACCAGGGCTATCAGGCCCGGGGAGGATTTCCGGTCGGGGCGCTGGTGGTGGGAAGATCAGTCGGGCAAGGAGTGCGGTCTGCATACAAAACAGAATTAACGGGGGAGCTATGGCAATGGATATAAACAGCAGGCATCTTAAGGATCTGGAAAACGAGGCAATATTTGTCATACGCGAGGTGGCGGCACAGTTTGAGAATCCGGTAATATTATTTTCAGGCGGCAAGGACTCGATAGTACTTGTGCACCTGGCAAAGAAGGCATTCTGGCCCATGAAGATACCCTTCAGGCTTCTTCATGTGGACACGGGTCATAATTTTGAGGAGACCCTTGAGTTCAGGGATAACCTGATGAGGGAGCTTGGTGTGGAACTTATCGTGGCCTCGGTTCAGGAGTCAATAGACAGGGGAAGGGTTACCGAAGAGACCGGTTACAATGCCAGCCGCAACAAGGCACAGAGCGTTACCCTGCTTGACAAGATAGAGGAGATGAAGATAGATGCGGCTATTGGCGGCGGGCGCCGTGATGAGGAGAAGGCCCGCGCCAAGGAGCGTTTTTTCTCGCACCGCGATGCTTTTGGGCAGTGGGATCCGAAGAACCAGAGGCCCGAGCTGTGGAACATATTCAATGGACGCAAGCACCCGGGTGAGCACTTCAGGGTTTTTCCCATCAGTAACTGGACAGAGCTTGACGTATGGCAATACATACTTACCGACAGGGTTGAGCTGCCATCGCTTTACTACACCCATCGCCGCAAGGTTTTCAGGCGTGACGGGGTTTACCTGGCCTGGGCTCCCTTCATGAAACTAAAGCCAGGTGAGGAGGTCATCGAAACCGATGTTCGTTGCCGCACCATCGGCGACATTACCTGTACCGGCGTTACACTTTCCAAGGCCGACAGGCTTGAAGACATAATAGCCGAGATTGCCGCCACAAGGGTGACGGAGCGGGGAGGACGGTATGATGACAAACGTTCCGAGGCAGCAATGGAGGAGCGCAAGAGAGAGGGTTATTTCTGACAGGCAACAGTAAATCATTTATCATGAAGGAAAATCTGAGTCTGCTGAGATTCACAACCGCGGGAAGCGTCGATGACGGCAAGAGCACACTTATAGGGCGTCTTCTCTATGACAGCAAGTCGATATTTGAGGATCAGCTTGATCATATTACAGAATCATCCCGTCGCAGGGGAAAGGAGGAGGTTGATCTTTCGCTTCTGACCGACGGGCTTAAGGCCGAGCGGGAACAGGGTATAACCATCGATGTGGCCTATCGTTACTTTGCCACACCGCGACGTAAGTTCATCATTGCCGATACACCGGGGCATATACAGTATACCCGCAACATGGTTACCGGGGCTTCAACTGCCGACCTGGCACTTAT
>JAVEWX010000004.1:0-48469 GCA_034004335.1 Bacteroidales bacterium
TTTTAATTATACCTAATTTATATGTATTTGATTATCAACATATTGGCGTTATTTATTAACATATTTGACTGATTTACAATATCTTATATTTTTATATCAAACTACAACTAGCAACTTGAGTTAATTATTAAAACAGGGGAATGATGAAACCTGATTTTCTTTTTGAAACCAGCTGGGAGATATGCAATAAAGTAGGAGGAATCCACACGGTAATATCGACCAAGGCGCTCAATATTGTCAATGAGTTGGGGAATAATTATATTCTTATCGGTCCCGATGTATGGCGCGAAGAGACCAAGAATCCCGAGTTCCTTCCTGATGAAACGCTTTTTGCCCCCTGGAAAGGCATAGCCGAGAAGGATGGACTGAGGGTTAAGACGGGCCGATGGAACATTGCCGGAAAACCTATTGTAATACTGCTCGACTTCACTCCCTATTTCGGGCAACAGAATGAGATATTTGCCAAGTTCTGGGAAACATATAAACTCGACAGCATTTCGGGGCAGTGGGATTACGTGGAACCAGCCCTGTTCGGGTATGCTGCAGGCAAACTGATTGAAAGTTTTACCTCCTTCTACAGGGAGAGCCAATCGATTGTGGCGCAGTTTCATGAATGGATGACGGGAACGGGCGTACTCTATCTCAAACAATTTGCTCCCTGGGTTGCGACATCTTTCACTACTCATGCTACTGTCCTTGGCCGGTGCATTGCCGGCAACAACAGGCCTCTTTACAGTAATATGAAGCAGTATGTGCCGGCACAGCTTGCGCGCGAGTTCAACATTGCAGCAAAACAGTCACTCGAGAAGCTGAGTGCAACGGAAGCCGACGTCTTCACTACTGTCAGCGGAATAACCTCAAAGGAATGTGCCCATTTTCTGGGGAAGGAGGTCAATTATGTCACACCGAACGGTTTTGAGGACTCCTTTGTTCCTCCTGCTGATCGCTTCATGCCCGGACGTAAGGCAGCCAGGGAAAAACTGATGGCCGTTGCAGAGGCGGTTCTTGGGCATCCACCCGCACCCGATGCTATTCTGATAGCCAACAGTGGGCGCTATGAATTCCGCAACAAGGGGATTGACATTTTTATTGATGCCCTCGGGTGTCTGAACCATGCGGAAGAACTGTCAAGGGAGATAATTGCCTTTGTGCTTATACCTGCATACCATTCGGGGCCACGGGCCGAAATAGTCAACGCCCTTGCAGACAGGTCGGTTAAGAACAACGGTGACCGGTATCTGACACATGGACTCCACTTTCCGTCATCCGATGCGGTTCTTAACAGGATTGCAAATAATGGCCTTAACAATGCACATGGCTCAAAGGTCAAGGTGATATTTGTACCATCCTACCTCAATGGTGACGACGGTGTTTTCGGCATGAGCTATTATGACCTGCTGATAGGGTTCGATCTTACTGCATTTCCTTCATATTATGAACCATGGGGATACACCCCGCTTGAAAGCCTTATGTTCTCGATACCGACGGTTACTACAACCCTGGCAGGTTTCGGATTGTGGGTAAAGACCTATTTTGAAGAGCCCGGGAACGGGATTAAGGTGATTGAAAGAAATGATGAAAATGAATCGACAGTAATAGACGAAATGTGCGATTTCCTTTCGACGTTTGCTGCCCTTCCTGAGAATGATGTTGAAGAGGCCAGGAAGAAAGCCCATGAGATTTCCAGGATTGCAATGTGGGACACACTGGTTTCGCACTATTTTGATGCCTATTCCTTTGCCCTGATGTCGAGTCAGTCGAGGAGGGCCGAACCCAGGGAATTTGCAGTTATCCTCAGCGGACAGACAGGAGAGAGCAGGAAACCCCATCAGGTTCCGGTCTGGAAAGACATATTCGTTCAGTCGGACGTACCCGAAAGGATGGCATGTCTTAAGGATATAGCCTCCAATATGTGGTGGTCGTGGAATAATGATGCCGAGATGCTGTTCAAAAGAATGGATCCCACCCTGTGGGACTCATGCGGCCATAACCCCCGGTTGCTGATTGAAAAGATTGACTATAAGAGATTACAGGTATTGTCAGAAGATGAGCAATTCATCGCCAGCATGGACCTGGTTAATAAAAGGTTCCGTGATTATATGGATCGTCCCGATGACAAGAACAGACCCCTGGTAGCCTACTTCAGCATGGAATTCGGAATACACAACTGCCTTAAGATCTATTCCGGAGGGTTGGGGATACTTGCAGGCGATTATCTTAAAGAGGCGAGCGACTCAAACGTACCGCTTGTAGCAATCGGACTACTTTACAGATATGGCTATTTCAGACAGAAGCTCGGGCCCAAGGGTGAGCAGGTAGCCATTTATGAAGCGGAAGATTTTTCTCATCTGCCAATAAGCCCCGTAATGGATGCTGAAGGCAAACAATTCTCGGTAAGCCTTGTCTGGCCCGGTCGTAATGTTCATGCCAGGCTATGGGAAGCCAGGATCGGAAAAGTGAACCTCTACCTGCTCGACACCGACACCGACGAAAACCTTCCGGAGGACAGGGCGGTTACACACCATCTTTACGGCGGTGATATCGAAAACAGGCTCAAGCAGGAACTCGTGTTAGGCATAGGCGGAATAAGGGCCCTGAACTTCCTTGGCATCAAGCCTGATGTGTTCCACAGCAATGAAGGTCACTCCGCATTCATTGGCATGGAACGACTCTTTCACCTTATAACCGATTACCATCTCCGGTTTGAGGAGGCGCTGGAGGTGGTAAGGTCGTCGACCCTCTTTACAACACACACTCCGGTCCCCGCAGGTCATGATGCCTTTGATGAGGACCTGCTCAGAAGATATATCTCCCATTACCAGGGCAGGCTCAATATCACCTGGGATGAGCTGATGGCACTCGGGCGGTGCGAGACCGAACCTGAGCGAAAATTCAATATGAGTTACCTTGCAACGCGACTGTCGCAGCAGGTAAATGGTGTAAGCAAACTTCACGGAGAGGTTTCAAGAGATATGTTCAGCAAACTCTGGCCAGGGTACCTTAAGGATGAACTGTTTATAGGACATGTGACCAACGGAGTCCATCACCCCACCTGGCTTGCCCCCGAATGGAGGAATGTTTATGAGGAACTGACGGGTGAGAGATTTTTTGATCAGACCGACCGGGGCCTTTGGGAGCGTATCTATACCCTCGATGATAAAAAGGTGTACGAAATAAGGAAAGAGCTTAAGGCCGCTCTTTTCAGGGCGATAAGGAGTCAGCTTCAGACGGAGATGCTTGAAAGGCATGTCAGTCCGAGAAAGTTACTTAACATAAGTACCCATCTTAACGAGAATGTTCTTACCATAGGATTTGCAAGACGGTTTGCGACCTACAAAAGGGCGCACCTGCTTTTCACAGATCTCGACAGACTCGATTCAATAGTCAATAATCCTGACAAACCCGTTCAGTTTATTTATGCCGGCAAGGCACACCCGCATGATGGTGGAGGGCAGGGACTTATTCAGAGAATCAACGAAATATCCCAGATGCCGAGGTTTGCCGGGAAGGTCATCTTCCTCGAGAACTACAATATGGAGCTTGCCAAACTTATGGTAAGAGGAGTTGATATCTGGCTTAACACCCCCACACGTCCACTGGAGGCTTCCGGAACAAGCGGAGAGAAGGCTGTAATGAACGGCACAATCCATTTCAGTGTGCTCGACGGCTGGTGGGTTGAGGGTTACAGGGCATTTGCAGGATGGGCCCTCCCACAGAAGAGGACTTTCGCCAACCAGGCCCTTCAGGATGACATTGATGCAGAGACTATCTACAATATGCTTCAATATGAGATTATTCCGGCATATTACTCCTTTAACGAACAGAGAATACCGGTCGAATGGGTCAGCCTGGTCAAGAATACTATGGTCAAGATTGCGCCTGAGTTCACAATGAAGAGGATGATAGATGACTACTCCGAAAGGTATTACATGCCTCTGTGGAAGAGGAGCCGTGAGATTATCGCCGGTGAGTATACCCTTGCAAGGGAACTTGCAGCATGGAAGGAGGAGATGAAGAGGGAATGGGATAATATTGCATTACTCACTTACAGTTTTGAGACACCCGACGGCAATGTTTACAAGTCGGGCAGGAAATACACGGCTGAGGTGGTGCTAAATGTAAATAATATTTCTCCTGAGTACGTTGGTGTTGAATATGTTATCACCCGCATGCAGCTCAATGGCGAATTCGAATTCGTCAACAGGGGAGAGTTCCAGCTAATGAGCTTTAAGAAGGGTAAATGCTATTACAAGGCAGAACTTACCCCTGAAAAGGCAGGATCGTTCTTTTACGGAATAAGAATATATCCCAAACATACAAAGTTGCCTCACAGGCAGGATTTTCCCCTGTTGAGATGGATTGACTGATTATTGCCAGGTTTCAGGGCAGGTTGTGGATGCCCTTCACCGGTAGCCGATGCAGAACGATACCGGTTCTTGCCGGAAGGTAAAGGTGAAGCCAGAAGCCCATCTTCAGTGATGACTGTCCCCCGGGGGCAGAGGAGGCATAAATTATTGACTTGTCAATTCTGTTGAAGCCACCGAACCTTTCATCATCGGTATCGAGCACCACCTCATATCGCCCCTTTGTCCGGATACCGTAGCCTGAATATGAGTTTGCCGGATGAAAGTTGAAGACGAACAAAAGATCTCCCCTTGCGAAAGCCACTACCTTGTCGTGATCATTCTCCATTATGCTTTCAATGTTGCTGTTGTCAAGAACCCAGTGCTTATGCTGGAGCTGTACCATGTCGCGGTCGAAGCGGGCAAGAAGGCAATACCTCAGTTCATGGTTATCGCGTAGCGACCATTGTCTTCTTGCGTACCTGAAGCTCCAATTGTTGCCCTCCCTCGGGAAATCAATCCATTCAGGATGGCCAAACTCATTACCCATAAAGTTAAGGTAACCCCCACCCGATGTACCGAAGGTTATCAGTTTTATCATTTTGTGCAGGGCTACTCCCCTGTCAACCACCAGGCTCTGGGAGTTTCTTGCCATGGAGGTGTACATCTCGGCATCGATCATCCTGAATATCAATGTCTTATCTCCCACCAGGGCCTGATCGTGGGATTCACTGTAACTTATGACCTTTTCTTCAGGTCTCTTCTGCTTGAGCTCAAAGAACAAACGGCCAAGGTTCCATTGTTCATCGGGAACATCCTTTACAAGCTTTATCCAGTAATCGGGTACACCCATTGCCATGCGGTAATCGAAACCATATCCCATTTTATCCAGTGGGGCGGCGATGCCGGGCATTCCGCTCATCTCTTCGGCGACCGTAATTGCGAGTGGATTGATCTCGTGGATGAGCCTGTTGGCCAGGGCCAGATATGTGATAGCATCCTCATCCTGTCCGCCGTCATAATATTCGGAGTATGACAGGAAGTCACGGTTAAGGCCATGATCGAAGTATATCATGCTGGTAACGCCGTCGAACCTGAAACCGTCGAACCTGTACTCACTGAGCCACCAGGCGCAGTTTGACAACAGGAAGTGAACTACATGGTCTTTCCCATAGTCGAAGCAGAGAGAATCCCATGCCTTGTGAAGTCTCCTCTCACCTGTGTGAAAGTACAGCCCGGGATTACCGTCGAGGATAGCAAGGCCCTCATTGACATTTCTTACCGAGTGGGAATGGATAATGTCCATTATAACCCTTATCCCGTATTCGTGAGCAGTGTCAATCAGCTCCTTAAGGTCTTCAGGGGTGCCGAACCTCGAGGAGACCGCAAAAAAGCTTGATACATGATAACCGAAAGAGCCATAGAAAGGGTGTTCCTGGACAGCCATCAGCTGAAGGGTGTTGTACCCCTGTTCGGCGATACGTGGCAGTACGTTATGTGTGAATTCCCTGAAGCTTCCTGTTTTTTCCTCCTCTGTGGCCATGCCTGCATGCGCCTCATAAATAAGGGGTGCACCTCCGGGTGGTGTAAATTTTTCCGTTTTCCATGTGTAGGGAGCAGGAGGATCCCACACCTGTGCGGAGAAGATTTTTGTTTCCTCATCCTGAAAGAGCCTATGGACATAGGCGGGTATTCTCTCACCCTTTCCATCCTTCCAATGGATGCTCAGTCTGAAAAGGTCCCCATGGCAGAGCGATTCTCCTGCCAGGACTATCTCCCAGTCGCCGGGGTTTTCAATTCTGCGGAGACGATATTTTTCATCCTCTGTCCAGTTGCTGAATGTACCCACCAGAAATATTGCATCAGCCCCCGGAGCATGTTCGCGAAAGACCCAGCCGCTGCCTGTACGATGGAGTCCATACCACAGGTAGCCCAGTGCAAACTGTCTGAGTCCACTGTTGCCGGCGAGAATCTGCTCACGTGCAAGGAATTTCCCGTAACGGCTTTCAATGACACTCCTGTATGGCCTCAGCCAGGTGTCAATTTCAAAAAATGGTTCGGAGTCTGACATCCGCAATAGTCATAAATGTAAGCAACAAGCAGAAAAGTCACGAGAGCAAAAGTACAGGAAAAAACTTACAGATGAGCCATACTTAAGGTCGAAGGGTGGAGATAGTGATAACATTATTAAATTTGCCGGAGCATAATCATGAGGATTTTTAAAGGAGACAGCATCGCCGGCATCAATTGTCCGGTAGTAACCCTCGGAGCATTCGATGGCGTGCACAGGGGCCATACAATGCTTTTGGATCGTCTCAGGCAAAAAGCCAAAGAGCTTGGTGGTGAGTCGGTTGTGATCACTTTCTCACCCCATCCCCGGGTATTCTTCGGAAAGATGAGCGGCCGGGCAGGCTTTCTGACCAGCGATGACGAGAAGATGCTCCTGCTCGAACGGGCTGGCATAGAAAATGTCATTCTGCTCAGGTTTGACGAAGAGCTGAGCCGGATGAACGCTTGTGATTTTGTTGAGCAGGTGCTGTTCGGAAGGATAGGGATGAAGTTCATGGTTGTAGGATTCAATCACCGGTTCGGGGCAGGGGGGACCGGAGACTATGACGAGATATTAAGCTGTGCCGGAAGGCTGGGGTTCGGGTTGGAACGCATTGGCAGTATGGTTCAGGAAGAGGGAGTTATCAGCTCGACCCTTATAAGGGAAGCATTGCTCAGGGGAGATCTCTATGCCGCGAACAAAATGCTCGGGTATGAATATTTCCTGAGGGGCAGCATTGTTGAGGGCAGGAAACTGGGCAGGTCGATAGGCTTCCCTACAGCCAATATCAGTCCCGAATCCGAACATAAGCTATTACCGGGTGATGGTGTATATCTGGTAAAGGCTGGGCTCAACGGCAAAGAGTATGGAGGGATGGCCAATATTGGTCACAGGCCGACACTGAGTGAGCCGGGTGAACCAAAATCCGTAGAGGTACATATACTCCGTTTCGGACAGACCATATATGGCCAGAGCGTTACCCTCACCTTCTTAAAGAGACTGCGCGATGAGATGAAGTTTCCTTCGGTGGAGGCCCTCAGGGATCAGCTGATGCGCGACAGGGATGAGGCATTAAGGTATTTTGAGGGAGGCTTTATGGCATGAAAGCCATCAAATTTTATTAACTTTGCAGTCCAATTACAATCAGATAAAAAGATGACGTTCATAACTGAGAATTTACCCTTTAAAGTAAAGGATTTATCACTGGCCTCTTTCGGTCGCATAGAGATTGAAATAGCAGAGAAGGAGATGCCGGGCCTCATGTCGGTTAGATTGAAAAATTCGGTGTCCAAACCTCTAAGGGGAGCCCGCATAACGGGTTCACTCCATATGACTATTCAGACCGCAGTACTGATAGAGACCCTTAAGGAACTTGGTGCCGATGTAAGATGGGCAAGCTGCAATATTTTTTCCACACAGGACCATGCGGCGGCAGCCATTGCAGAGAGGGGTATACCGGTATTTGCATGGAAGGGTGAGACCCTTGAGGAATACTGGTGGTGCACGGCCCAGGCCCTCTCATTTCCGGGAGGACTGGGGCCTAACCTTATCGTTGACGACGGAGGTGATGCCACCCTTATGGTTCACAAGGGTTATGAGGGGGAAAAGAACCCTGCCGTTCTGACTGCCGCAACATCGAGCCGTGAAGAGGCCATCGTTCTTGACACACTCAGGAAGATATCGGCTGAAGATCCCGGTAAATGGAGTCGTATAGTGTCGGGACTCAAGGGAATATCGGAAGAGACCACGACCGGAGTTCACCGTCTGTACCAGATGCTCGAGGAGGAGCGATTGCTGGTTCCCGCCATGAATGTGAATGATTCTGTTACCAAGTCGAAGTTTGACAACCTCTATGGCTGCCGCGAATCACTGGCTGATGGCATTAAGAGGGCTACCGACGTAATGATAGCCGGAAAGGTAGTAGTGGTTTGCGGCTATGGCGATGTTGGTAAAGGTTGTGCCCATTCAATGAGAATGTACGGGGCCAGGGTGATAGTCACCGAGATTGATCCGATATGCGCCCTGCAGGCAGCAATGGAGGGATTCGAGGTTAAACCCGTTGAGGAGGCTCTTGATGAGGGTAATATATTTGTGACGGCAACAGGTAACCGCGATGTGATAACGGCGGAACACATGGCGGCAATGAAGGACCAGTCCATAGTATGCAACATAGGCCACTTTGACAATGAGATACAGATGGACAGGCTGGAAACCAGGCCGGGGATTGAAAGGGTGAACATCAAACCGCAGGTTGACAAGTATATTTTTCCTGATGGTCACGCTATCTTTATCCTGGCAGAGGGCAGGCTCGTCAACCTTGGTTGTGCCACGGGTCATCCCTCATTTGTTATGAGTAATTCATTCAGCAATCAGACACTTGCCCAGATAGAGTTGTGGAAAAACAATTACGCTATTGGCGTTTACAGGCTACCGAAACATCTCGACGAGGAGGTTGCGAGGCTTCATCTTAACCAGATTGGAGTGAAACTCACCAGGCTGTCACCAGAACAGGCTGCATATATAGGCGTGCCGGTTGAAGGGCCATATAAGCCCGACCATTACCGTTACTAATGTAGAATCAGTTCCATACCCTTACATAGGGTGGCGTGAATCCGGTCCGGTAATTTTTGAGAGGGTAACGCCCCGGTCCGGAAGCCGGTGTCCCGAAGGATGGCAGTGCATAGGTGGTTCCGCATAGCGGACAGATGGCATAAATTCCATCAACATCAACCCTTATTGCCTTGCCACTGGTGACGTAATCATGAGGGCAGGTACGGTCGAAGGCAAGGAATTCACCTTCAAGTGCATGATAGACAATGATACCGTTACCCGCGTAACCGGCTGCACCCTGCCCAATGTTATTCGTCTGGGCATCAACGAAAATGTAATTTCCGGGTGCAGTAAGATCAGAGAATTGAGGGTCGTTGAGAGAGATATTGAAATTTACATAGACATCGGGGATGACATCATTTTTATTCCGTTCACAACCCTGTAAGGCAGTAAAAAGAATAGTCGTTACCAAAAAAAACCTTAATTTTGAACCTGTTCTCATATCCGGGGTCAATTCTGGTGGTAAAGATAGGAACTCCGGCTATAAGAACATTAAATATGATTCGATATTACAAAGTCAACGAGATGAAGAATTTCCTGCTCCGTATACTGCCTGTAATGGCGCTTATAATGGTTCTCTACTCTTCCAGTTGTTTCGCACAGACCGGAAGTGCCGCCAGGAAATATGGCAAGGGTACCATAACGAGGTCGGGCTTCAATAAAAAAGCCCCCGCTGCAAAACAGACTAAGGTAAAGGAACCGAAAGCAGTTATCAAGGCAAAGAAGCAGCAGGAAAAGAATGAAAGGAAGCTGAAAAAGGAGAATGATAAGGCCATTTCGGCAGCAAAATCACGACATTTCTCAATTCAGTCAGCGGATGTACAGGAGCGAATGAAGCAGAATGAGAAGGATAATGTACTCAGGGACAAGTCCAGGAAGAAAAACATAAGGAAGGCCTCCAGGCCGGCAGCCAGGCGGTATAAAAAATAAATTTCATGGAAGACGAAAGGGGTTTTGGAAATATCCTTTTTTACATTATCGCAGCCATCATAGCGATAATAAGTTCGGTAAGGTCGAAGAAGAAGCAGCAGGCGACCCTCCCGGGAGACGGTTATCCCGGAGACACTGCTGATACTGACTTCCCGGAAGAAATCTTCGGAGAGGAGCAGACTGACACCCTTCCGGGAACCTTTCTGCCGGGAGAGGGAGCACCACCATCTGATTATAGTTACGAAACCTTCCCGGAAAGTAAGGGCGTAGATGAAGGGTCGTATGAGGAACCACTGGCGGCACAATTTGCCCGTGAGGGCGTGTCAGCCCTCGATGCGGTTGAAACTGCAAGAAGATACGAGGAACTGATCAGGTCAGCATCGACATTTGATTCAATCATGGATGCTGATGCTGAAGAGGAACAGAATGCGGGATTTTATGTACTGGATAACCTCCAGGAAGAGTTTGAACCGATCAAGGCGGTAATCTACTCCGAAATATTGAACAGGAAAGAGTATTAGGATAAGGTAACATACTGATTCATACTTATAAGATTTGTTTTTGTAGAATAGAAATTTTATATTTGTGATATGAAGAGTTCCGGCAAGGCCGGGATTCTTCTTGTTTTTATTACATGAGGAGGAATTATGGCAGATATTATTTATGTAACGGAAGAGGGCCTTCAGAAATTGAAAGATGAACTTGAACAGCTCAGGGGTGTTGAGAGGCCGAAAATATCGGCTCACATTGCTGAGGCAAGGGATAAGGGTGACCTGTCGGAGAATGCCGAATATGCTGCCGCAAAGGAATCACAGGGTATGCTTGAGATGAGAATAGCCAAGCTCGAGGATCTCATTTCAAGATCAAGGATTATTGATGAGACCAAAATTGGAACCTCATCTGTCAAGATACTTAACAAGGTCAAAATCAGAAACAGGAACACCAATATGGTAACGGAATATCAACTGGTTCCCGAGAGTGAGGCAAATCTGAAGCAGGGGAAAATTGCGGTAGGTTCGCCTATTGCCCAGGGCCTGATCGGCAAGAAGGTGGGAGATCAGGTAGATATAACCGTACCTTCGGGTGTTATATCACTTGAGATCATTGGAATATCACTTTAATGACCCTAGTCATGGCAACAATCTTTACGCGGATCATCAATGGAGAAGTTCCCTGTTACCGGGTAGCGGAGAACTACAAGTTCATTGCCTTTCTTGATATCAATCCTCTCAGGGAGGGCCACACGCTCATTGTACCGAAGAAGGAGGTCGACTACTTCTTTGACCTCGATGAGGAAACTCTTTCTGAGATAATGGTGTTTGCCCGGAGGGTCGCAATAGCACTTAAGCAGGTTGTCGAATGCAAGCGGATAGGCGTTGTGGTTATCGGACTGGAGGTGCCGCATGCCCATATCCATCTGATTCCCATGGACAGGGAGAGTGACATAAGCTTCACTAACCCCCGCATAAAGCTTACTCCCGACCAGTTCAGCACTATCGCTGCCAGGATTGCCGAGGAGGTCAATTTACGCGACTGACACCTCCCGAAAAGCCAATTCTTTATTACCTTTACCAGGGCAACCATCTCGCTGCATGGATTGGCTGGTTTCAGTATGGAGAGATCTCCTGAGTTTTTTCTTTCCGCAGGTTTGTCATGCCTGTGGGGAACCGCTTGTGCGAAACGAGACCGTTATCTGCTCGGATTGTTATGTGGCAATCCCTCGTACAGGCTTCGAATCGGTTCGTGATAACTTTGTTGAGAAGCTCTTCTGGGGCAGATGCAGACTTGAGAAGGCCGCCTCTTTTGCCTGGTATGTAAAGGGAGGGAGGATGAGCAGGCTAATATACCGGTTCAAGTATGATGGTATCAGACAGATAGGCTTCGAACTCGGAAGGATATTCGGTGTCGCTCTCCGGGAATCAGGCTTTGTGGATGATATCGACTGCCTGGTCCCGGTTCCTCTCCATAAAAGCAAGGAGAGAAAGAGGGGTTTTAACCAGAGCCTGATAATAGCCAATGGTATCTCTTCCGTTACGGGGATCGCGGTTAAAGCATCGGGCCTTGTCAGGTCTTCGGGTACGGGAACACAGACCGTTCGTTCAAGGATAGAGCGATGGAGAAATGTTGAGGGTATATTTTCAGTGAAGGATGCTGATTCACTTAAAGGAATGCATCTGCTTATAGTAGATGATGTCATAACCACAGGGTCTACAATAGATGCCTGTGCAACTGTTCTCCTTCAGGTTGAGGGTGTACGTGTAAGTGCAGTGTCTCTGGCCGTGGCCATGGTATGACCGTAACAGGATCAGCAACCTTTGACCCTTCCGGGGTTCCTGCCAATGAAATCTTTCCATCCGCTGTAGCTGCCTGCAGCGGAGGAGGGGTTACTCCTCTGGAAGAAATGGCACATGGCGGCCGCCAGTCCGTCAGTAGCGTCGAGAGGCACCTCATCCTCCCTGAAGTTCAAAATATGTCTGAGCATGCCTGCTACCTGCTCCTTTGATGCGGCTCCCCTCCCGGTAATGGACATCTTTATCTTGCGGGGTGCATACTCGAATACAGGGACTGACCTGTAAAGGGCAGCAGCAATGGCAGCACCCTGTGCCCGGCCCAGCTTCAGCATTGATTGGATATTCTTTCCGTAGAAGGGTGATTCAATGGCGAGTTCATCGGGATGGTAACTGTCAATCAGATCGAGGGTGTCTTCAAATATCTTCTTTATCCTTACGAAATGATTATCACTGCGCGAGAGGCTTATTACTCCCAGCTTCACCAGGACGGGCTTACGGCCATCGGATCTTATGATGCCATAGCCGGTGGTGGTTGTTCCCGGATCGATGCCAAGGATTACCTTATCGGTGTCGACGGATTTCAATTATCTCTCTGTTTCGATTCTCCTGATGAAGATATTCTTCTGCCAGTCAGGCCTTTCATCGATAATGATCTGTGGTTTGGCCTGGTAGGGGAGTACAGATTTTGTGCTGCCTGTCTCAAGGTATTCAATAACTGCCTTAAGGCTTAGCTCTTCAGGATCGCCAAAATCGCGGGTAAGATCGTCTGAAACATAGGTGTGGGGTTCAATACCATTGAAATAGTCACCATAGTTCTGAGCATTGAGCAGCTGAAAGGTTATCGGCAGGAAGTAATACTTGTTCTTTTCATCGGGAAAGGCGTACATGCCCACAGGTTTTCCGCTGGTCTTGTCTCCAAAGCACTTAACGTCAACATATGGGACCAGACCGTTGATTACGATTTCACTGGCCGATGCAGTCGCTCTTGTGGTTATCACAGCCAGCTTTTGAATATCAAGGGAATACCCTGTCTCCTTAAAGAAGATATTTGAATTCTCATTGCTCCTCTTATCATTATGGACAACCTTTATGAACAGATTGTCGGCCTCATCGTTGCCGGCGGTGTAGCTTGACAGGTCGATGGCGACATCAAGCATACCGCCGGAATTGTATCTAAGGTCAAGAATCAGTTGTTTGATATCATTTGCCACAAAAAGTGTGAAAGCCTCCTCGAGTTCATCAAACGAAGTCTCTATGAATGAATCGAATGCCAGATAGCCTGTTTTTCCGGTTGAAAGGTCGAGAATGTCGTATTTCAGTACTGAGTTAACCATGAATTCAGCCTTGGTAGAGCTTATTTCAACAATTTCACCCAACGGGTTTCTGAACTTGAAATCATTTGTGATGCCAGCCTGCCGTGGGCCCATTACATTATTGTACTCAGCGTAATTGCCTGCAACCATAAGTGCCGCAATGTCGACCCCGTTTACCGACTCCACAATCCACCCCCTGCGCACATCTTCCGCATAGAGGGGCGATCTCTTGTATATCTGTGCTATCCTGGCCTTATTTTCACCATCGAGGATGATTACAATTCCATGACCGGCAAATGAGCCCTGGTAATACGCGTTGAATTCATCAAAGTCAGCCACATAGCTCCACCTGTCGGTGGGACTGTACCTTAGTGCCTCAAGGATTTCGTACGGGTCGGAATAGTCTGTGGGATTAACTACAGGCATCTCCTTATACCAGAAATACCACTCCTTCATCAGCCTGTAAAGGTAATCCCTTGCCCTTTGTTGGTCAGTATAGACATATATCGGATCGACCTCCTTTTTGCAGGAGGTTACTCCGAGGAGGAGCAATAATATCAGTGGTAATATGATTCTTTTCATAATATCAAACAGATTCAGTACAAAGTTACTATTAATTATCTCTCACTTAAACAACTTTAACCCGCCTACGGTTCTGAAGGACTATGCCGCCAATTATCAGGACAAGCCCTGCCAGTGTAGTATAATAAACGGTTTCCCCGACAATTAAGTGTATAAAAACAAGAGAAATAAAGGGTGTCAGATAGACGAGGTTGCCAATTTTGTCATTTGATGTTGCCAGTTCCATGGCCCTGAGCCATAAATAAAATGTAAGACCCATTTCGAAGATACCTATGTAGACCGACGCTGCCAGCGCTTTCATCCCTGATTGAAGGACCGGGGTTCCCGAAATAGCGGCGGCAGCTGTAAGGTATACCGATGCGAACAGGAAGTTGACAAAGAGTTTTACAGCCTGATCGCGATGATCCCGTACATTCAGAATGAAATAGAGAGCCCAGAATATGGAGCTGCCTAAAGCGAGGAAGACACCCGTGGCATCAGATCTTCCCGGATTGAGCGGTGCACCCTGTGAGGAAATAAGATAAACACCGGCAAAGCTGATGAACAGTGAAACAAAACTACCGGCAGGAATTTTCTGTTTCAACAGGGGTACGGAGAGAAAAACCAGTACCAACGGCCAGATCATATTCAGTGGCTGAGCAACCTGTGCCGGCAACAACTGGTAAGCCTTAAGCAGTATCAGATAATATATAAACGGGTTGACAAGTCCCAGAATTGAAGAGCTGACGATGTCTCTCCTGCTTGTATGCAACAACTGCCGGGTCTTTCCGGTTATGAAAATGATAAGGAGCAGAACGAGTGCCGCCGTACAGGATGCAATTGTAAGGATTGAAATCACAGGCGCCACGGCCAGCGCCGTTTTGAATGCAGTGGGAATAGTCGCCCAGAAGAAGATGGCCAGGCCGGCAAAAATGTAGGACTGCTTGGTCTCAGACATAATGTTCAGATCACATCAGATTCTATCGAAGCCGGTATATGGAACAAGTACTCCGGGTATTGTGATCCCTTCGGGTGACTGGTTGTTTTCAAGCATCGCCGCAACAATCCTGGGAAGTGCAAGAGCACTGCCATTCAGTGTGTGCACCAGTTGTGTCTGTTTTTGTCCCCTCTCCCTGAACCTGCATTTAAGCCTGTTTGACTGAAAGGTTTCGAAGTTGGAAACGGAGCTTACTTCCAGCCATCTCTGCTGTGCTGCCGACCACACTTCAAAGTCGAAGGTGAGGGCTGACGTAAATGACATGTCTCCGCCGCAAAGCCTGACAATCCGGTAGGGAAGCTCCAGCTTGTTTATAAGGCTTTCGACATGCGACACCATCTCTTCCAGTGCATCGTACGACTTCGAAGGGATTGTCAGTTGTACTATTTCAACCTTGTCGAACTGGTGAAGCCTGTTGAGCCCGCGGACATGCGCTCCCCACGAACCGGCCTCGCGCCGGAAGCATGGTGTGTAGGCAATGTTTTTTACCGGCAGTTCTGCTTCATCGAGAATGACATCACGATATATATTTGTGACGGGAACCTCGGCGGTAGGTATCAGGTAGAGATTGTCAAGCCCCAGGAAGTACATCTGGTCATCCTTGTCGGGCAACTGTCCGGTTCCAAATCCCGAATCCTCATTAACGACTACGGGAGGCTGTAACTCAGTGTACCCTGCCTTTATGCCTTCATCGAGGAAGAAGTTGATAAGTGCCCTCTGCAACCTGGCTCCCCTGCCTTTGTAGACCGGGAATCCGGCCCCCGTTATCTTCACTCCCAGGTCGAAATCGATTATGTCATATTCCCTTATCAGATCCCAGTGTGCCTTTGCACCCCCGGGGAGTGTTCCGATGGTTCCACCTTCCCTTTCTATTACATTATCGTCGGCACCCTTTCCGGGGGGTACTGAATGATGCGGCAGGTTAGGCAGGGTGACAAGGATCTCACGAAGTGATTGTTCCAGTCCTGCAAGCTTGACACCAAGAACCCTGGCTTCCTCTTTCATCGACTGTGTCCTCTCCTTAAGGGCAGAGGCAGCTGCACTGTTGCCTGCCTTAATGTGACTGCCTATCTCCTTTGCAATACGGTTCAGGTCAGCCTGGATTGATTCGGAACGGGCAAGAGTTTCGCGTCTGTCGCGGTCGAGATCAAGTATCTTCTTCACCGCCAGGGTGGCATCGAAATTCTTGACTTTCAGCCTTCCTATTACCAGGTCGCTGTTTTCCCTGATGAAACTGATTGCGAGCATTGCCTGTTATTTGAATGAGGGTATCAAAAATAATAAAAACTCCTGAATCTGTGCCTTAGAAGGTACAAATCCAGGAGCCGCAGTATCATTTTCCTCTGTTTTCCTATTCTCCTGCCGGATGTACGGAGACGTATGACCTGTTGTTCTTCTTTTTTCTGAATTCAACAACTCCGTCAATGAGTGCAAAGAGGGTGTGATCCTTTCCAATGCCTACATTTTCTCCCGGATGGTGCACTGTGCCCCTCTGGCGTACAATTATGTTCCCGGCTTTGGCAGCCTGCCCGCCGAAAAGCTTCAGTCCTAATCTCTTGCTTTCCGATTCGCGGCCGTTACGCGAACTACCTACTCCTTTCTTGTGTGCCATGGCTTATGTTGTATTTAATCTGTAAAGGTTGCTTTTTTTATTTACCACCCGATTTGCCTGCGGCTGGTTTCCTGGTTGCAGTCTTCTTGACGGCAGGTTTCTTTTCGGCAGCTTTTTTTGCCGGTGCCTTCTTAGCGACTGGCTTCTCTGTTGCAGCCTTTTTTGCAGGGGCTTTTTTGGTCGCGGGTTTCTCTTCGGCAACTTTCTTTACCGTTGCCTTTTTTGCCTTTGCCTCTGCAACTGCCGGCTTCACTGCCTCAGGCTCTGCAACCGGTGCCTCTTTGGCAGTTACAGTCTTCTTCGGTTTCCTTCCCTCAGCCTTTTCATGTATCGTAACTATCTCTACATGTGTGAAGTACTGCCTGTGTCCGTTGCTTTTCTGGTAACCTTTCCTGCGTTTCTTCTTGAAAACGATTACCTTATCGCCCCTGACCTGGTCAATCACCTTGCCCTCAACCAGTGCATCCTTAATAACCGGCTCTCCGATTATTACCCTTTCATCCTTCTCTATTAACAGAACCTTGTCAAATTCAACTTCGGTTCCCTCCTCAACATCAAGCTTGTGAACAAAAATCTTTTTTCCTTCCTCAACCTTGAACTGCTGCCCTGCAATCTCAACTATTGCGTACATTACTCATTTTGTTTAATATTTCTCCGGCAGGCGTACATTGTCTGACAATGCAACTTCTCGGGGCCCGGACGGATTTTCCTCTTTTTTCGGACTGCAAAGATATAAAAAACAAAATAAATGCAAGCCTGAACCACTATATTTTAATGCTGACCGGCAAAAGCCCGGAGGTGAAATACTCACCATCCGCATCAGCGTCGCAGGTCAGTTGCGGTTGATAAAAAATAACTGCAGGCCAGGCTATATATGTCTAATATCTTTATATTTGTCAGGTAACACAGGGGAATCACCGGTTACTAAAAACAGCATGAAGAGGGTGAAACTTAAGGTCCTGGGCATTTCCTACAGCC
Organism: Bacteroidales bacterium; assembly: GCA_034004335.1. Taxonomy (GTDB): domain Bacteria; phylum Bacteroidota; class Bacteroidia; order Bacteroidales; family VadinHA17; genus SLNP01. The sequence goes on from JAVEWX010000004.1 coordinate 17,686, forward strand.
AGACACAGTCGGGTGCCTATGCCCTGGTTCTGGTTGAGGAGAAGGGAGAAAGACGTATCCCGATCATTATCGGGGGTTTCGAAGCTCAGTCAATCGTTATAAAGCTTGAGAACCTCAACCCGCCCAGGCCCCTTACACATGACCTGATAAAGAATTTTGCGGATTCATTCGGGATAACCCTTTTTGAGGTTTTAATTGACCGGCTCGAGGACGGGGTGTTCTATTCAAAGCTTATCTGCAGTGACGGCGAAAGGGAGATCTCCATCGATTCGAGAACATCTGATGCCGTAGCACTTGCCCTTAGATTCAGTTGCCCGATATTTACCACTGAAGATATAATTGAAAGAGCCGGTATAGTTATTAACCAGGGAGAGGAGCAAAGGCAGCCCGAGAGTGATGAGGAAACGATAGTGGCCGACTCTGCCGACGACTATGGGGCCCTGTCGGAGGAAGACCTCGAAAAAATGATGGATGAAGCTGTTGCGGACGAGGATTATGAGAGGGCTGCAACTTTAAAAAAGGAACTTGACAGAAGACAGAAAAAGAAATAGGCGATATGAAAAATATCCTTGTCTTATTATTCCTTACAATCCCCTTTACAGGGGTTTTTGCTGCAGGTATGCAGGATACCGCCACAGTCAGGAGTGACAGTGTCATTATGACGGAAACGGTGTTGCCGGTGACAACTGACTCGGGGGCATCAGGACCGGGAGCGCTGGTTTCAGGTGGCAATGTTGTTGACGCCACCCTTGGAGCGGGCATCAGTCTTATGAGCCTCCTCAGGGGCATACTGGGCATGGCAATAATTCTGATGCTGGCATGGATATTCAGCAACAACAGAAGAAATATCAGCTGGAGGGTGGTGGTTATCGGATTGTCAATACAGGTACTCCTTGCCGCCGGAATACTCTATGTACCCTTCATAAGGTTTTTCTTTGAATTCGTGGGAAAGATATTCGTCAAGATACTCGACTTCACCAAGGAAGGAAGCATTTTCCTCCTTGGTAACCTCATGGACATTGAATCATACGGGATGATATTTGCCTTTCAGATACTCCCTACAATAATTTTCTTCTCAGCCCTGACCTCCCTGCTTTTCTATCTTGGAATTATCCAGAAGGTTGTGTATGGCCTTGCCTGGGTAATGACCAGGGCGATGAGGATAAGCGGTGCCGAAAGCCTTTCCGTGGCCGGCAACATCTTCCTCGGACAAACGGAATCACCCCTGATGGTTAAAGCTTACCTTCCCAAGATGAACCCTTCGGAGATAATGCTTGTGATGACCGGAGGCATGGCAACCCTTGCGGGTGGGGTCCTCGCAGCTTACATCGGCTTTCTGGGGGGAGCCGACCCGGTGCAGAGACTCATATTTGCCAAACACCTCCTCGCTGCTTCCGTGATGGCTGCACCGGGAGCAGTGGTAATTTCAAAGATGCTGGTCCCCCAGGTTGACGAAATAAATCTTGACATTGAGATAACACGTGATAAGGTGGGCAGCAATGTGCTTGATGCGATATCAAACGGAACCACCGAGGGACTCAAACTTGCGGCAAATGTTGCGGCGATGTTGCTCACTTTCATTGCCTTCATTGCCTTTATCAACTATATTTTCCTGAAACTGGGACAATGGACACATCTGAACGGTGTGATCGCTGATATCACCGGGGGCAATTACGACAAACTATCACTGCAGTTCATCCTGGGCTACACCTTCGCACCCCTGATGTGGCTCGTCGGAGTGGCAGGTGAGGATATAACCCTCCTGGGAAGACTGCTGGGAGAAAAGGTAATAATGACCGAATTCGTAGGATACATCAGCCTTGCCGAACTAAAGGAGGCGGGTGCATTTGCATACGATAAATCGATTATAATGGCCACATATATGCTTGCAGGCTTTGCGAATTTTGCCTCCATCGGGATTCAGATCGGGGGAATAGGATCACTTGCGCCAAATCAGCGGGTTCTCCTCTCAAAGTTCGGAATACGGGCACTCCTGGCCGGCACGCTGGCGTCACTCATGTCGGCAACCATAATCGGTGCCATTCTCGGATAAGGATTACACTGAAATTTATTTAAAGGAGATGAGGAAGATTGTTGCATTATTGTTGTTGGCAGGCCTTACCATGCCAGGCCTGAAGGCTAAGGAGTATTCACTCATGTCGCCCGACAAGTCGATAGAGGTAAAGGTTGATGTGGCTGAAACTATTTCATACAGGGTATTTTATAATAACAACCTCATAATGGGCCCTTCGGAGGCTGCCATGGTTCTCGACGGTGGCAGGGTTGCCGGTCATAATGAGTCCGTTTCCCGGGCATCCACAGGCTACTTCAGGGATGTTATCAGGCCGGTGGTTCCGCACAAGAATTCTTCGGTGCCGGATGAATACAACCTTCTGTCACTCAGGCTAAGGTCGGGATTTACCTTAACATTCAGGGCCTATGATGATGGTATGGCCTACAGATTTGAGTCGGCTCAGAAGGGTGACCTGACAGTTATGAATGAGGTGGCTGATATGGTTTTTCCGGCCGGAACCAGATCGTGGTACCCGCTGGAGGATAGCTTCATGTCGCACAATGAACGTACCTATCTCCAGGCCCGCCTCGACACCATTGCCGACAGTCACCTGGCAAGCCTTCCCGCTGTCTTTGTGATTAATGGTGTGAATGTTCTGCTTACCGAATCGGATCTCGACGATTACCCGGGCATGTGGATAAGGGGCAACGGTCGTGGCGGTGTAAAGGGTGTATGGCCAGCCTTTCCGGCAGCTGAAAGACTGAGGGGTGACAGAAATCTCCTTGTTACTGAAAGAAAGGAATATATCGCAGCAACAAAGGGAACAAGGACCTTTCCGTGGCGGGCATTTATTATCTCCCCAGATGATGCCGGACTTGTGGAGAGTGATATGGTATTCAGGCTTGCTCCTGAATGCCGGCTGGCCGAAACTTCCTGGATTAAACCCGGGAAGGTGGCATGGGACTGGTGGAACTTCAATAATATATATGGTGTCGATTTCAGGGCAGGGCTGAATACCGATACATACAAGTATTACATTGACTTTGCTTCCGAAAACGGAATTGAGTATATCATTCTCGACGAGGGATGGTACAAACTGGGAAATGTCCTCGACATCTCACTCGGATTTGATATGGATGAGCTTTTCAGCTATGCCAGGGAAAAGAACGTAGGAATAATTCTCTGGGTCGTCTGGAAAACATTTTATGACCAGATTGATGAGGCCCTACCCAGGTTTGCCGAATGGGGTGCCAGGGGAATCAAGGTTGATTTCATGCAGCGTGACGACCAGTGGATGGTGAATTTTTATCACGAGATTGCCCGGAAAGCTGCTGAATATAAATTACTTGTCGACTTTCACGGTGCATACAAACCGGTGGGAATGATAAGGACCTGGCCAAATGTACTTACCAGCGAGGGTGTGAAGGGTATGGAACACTGCAAGTGGAGCGACGAGGCCAATCCCGAGCACAACGTAACGCTTCCCTTCACCCGTATGGTTGCCGGTCCGATGGATTATACTCCCGGGGCGATGGTCAATATGGACAGGAACAGCTTTAAGCCAATGTACTACAGGCCTGCCAGCCTGGGAACCAGGGTACATCAGATGGCCATGTATGCAGTTTATGAGAGTCCCCTGCAAATGCTTGCCGATAATCCTTCAAACTACATGCGTGAGCAGGAGTGCACCTCCTTCATTACCTCAATGCCGGTGGTATGGGATGAAACCAGGGTGCTGCATGCCAGCATCGGCGATTATATTGTGGTCGCCAGAAGGTCGGGCCGTGACTGGTATATTGGCGGAATGACCGACTGGAATCCCAGGGAGTTCAGCATTGACCTCTCTTTCCTGCAGGCAGGGACCTATACTTTGACATCATTTGCCGACGGAATAAATGCCGACAGGTTCGCAAGTGACTACAGGAAGAGTGTAACGGAAATCGCTTCCGGTGAAACTGTCAATATCAGAATGGCATCAGGAGGCGGATGGATAGCACGGATCTCACCCAGGTGAAAGCAAGCTATGAAACAGTATCTCGGCCTGCTCGACCATGTTTTAAGGAACGGAACCGAAAAAAAGGACCGGACCGGTACCGGCACGCTGAGTGTTTTTGGCTACCAGATGAGATTTGACCTGGGTGACGGATTCCCGCTGATGACTACCAAAAAGCTCCATGTAAAATCAATAATCCATGAACTGCTCTGGTTTATCAGCGGAGACACTAACGTCAGGTATCTTCAGGAAAACGGGGTCAGGATATGGAATGACTGGGCCGATGCCGATGGCAACCTTGGTCCGGTCTATGGAGCCCAGTGGCGGTCGTGGCCGGTTGCGGGAGGTGGTTCCGTCGACCAGTTGCAGGGGGTTATAGACTCCCTGAAAAGCAATCCTCACTCGAGGAGGCATATCGTTTCTGCCTGGAACCCCGGAGAGATACACAAAATGGCACTCCCACCTTGCCATATACTCTTTCAGTTCCATGTTGCCGATGGCAGGCTTTCCTGCCAGCTATACCAGAGAAGTGCCGACATCTTCCTCGGAGTCCCTTTCAACATTGCCTCATATTCATTTCTTCTTCTTATGGTGGCTTCCCTTACCGGTCTCCGGCCGGGCGAGTTCATCCATACCCTCGGGGATGCTCATATCTATCTGAATCATATTGAGCAGGTCAGGCTTCAGCTTACCCGTAAACCGCTTCCCCTTCCGGAGGTAACACTGAATATGTCAAGGAATGATATTAAGGAATTCAGGTTTGAAGACTTCATAATAGAAAATTACCAGGCTTACCCTCACATAAAGGGAGATATCTCAGTTTAAAACAGATGCGCAATGCTTTCAATTATAGTTGCAGTAGCAAAAAACATGGCCATAGGGAGGAATAATGAACTCCTCTGGCACCTTCCGGCCGATCTGAGGCGCTTCAAGAAACTTACCCGGGGTCACTGTGTACTCATGGGTAAGAAGACCTGGGAATCCCTGCCCCTGAAACCCCTGCCGGGACGAAGAAACATCATTCTTACCGATAATCCCGACGATTGCTTCGATTGCTCCGAAACAGTCTTCTCGGTTGAAGATGCCCTTGCACGCTGCAGCAACTGCAGTGAGGTGTTTGTCATCGGAGGAGGGTCGGTTTACAGGCAGTTAATGCCATTAGCTGACAGGTTGTATATTACATGGGTAGACAGGGAGTATGAGGCTGACACATTTTTCCCGGCAATCAACCCTGAAGAATGGGAGGAACTTGAAAGGGAAGGCGATTTCTACGATGAGGATAATGGGTTCACTTACCGTTATGTAACCTATTGCCGCCGTAAATACTGAATTTTTTTTGCTGCCGGTTAAACCTGTATCAGTCATTTGCATCTATACCGTGTAAAAAGACTATTAACCAAAAACTCTGAATTATGAAAAGGTATCTGTTTTTTTCAATTGCCGTTGTTGTTGCCCTGATGGTCGCTTCATGCGAAAAGGGTACCAGGCTTACGGAGGAAGATCTCAATATTGCGGAAGATGATGCTATTACAGAGGCTATATTTGATGATATATTCAACTCGGTAGATATTGCCTCGATCCTTCTTGAGGAGACCATGAAGTCGGGTTTTCCCAAGGGTGAATACATTGCTGCCGACTCATGTCCGGTAATTACTGTTGATCATCCCGAGGGAACTATCTGGCCGAAGACTGTAACAATAGATTACGGTGAAGGCTGTACGCTTAATGATGTCACCCGCAAGGGTAAAATTATCATTGTCGTTACCGGAATGAGACATGTTACTGGTTCCTCGCGCACGGTAAGTTTCAATGACTATTATTTCAATGACATAAAAGTTGAGGGAACCAAGACCATACAGAACATGGGGCCGAACAGCAATCAGAACATCGTGATATCCATAACACTCGAGGGAGGAAAGATCCTTCTACCCGACGGTAAAAGCATCGAAAGGGAGGTTGACCGTGAGAGGGAATGGATCGCGGGATTCAGTACCCCCCGGTTCATATGGGATGATGAATGTCTTGTGACCGGAACAACATCGGGCAAAACGATTAAGGATGTTGAATATACGACAACCATTACCACGCCGCTTCACTGGAAGAGGGTGTGCAGGTTTATTGTCGCAGGCATAATCAGGATAGAGCCTGCCGGCGGCGAAACGGCAGAACTCGACTTCGGAGAAGGGGAGTGTGATGCACTGGCAACTCTCAGAAGAGGTGATGAGGTTAAGACTATAAACCTGAGGGTCAGGCACAGGTTGATGCAATAGTGGCGTAATGGCCTAATGACTTAGAGGCATATATGGCGTAAGGGGCGTAAAAGGGATTCCTGGTTCCGGACGCCGGGATAAGAGGCATAGGAGGGGGTAGGGTTACCCCCTTCGTTTGTGAGTCCGCCCGGCTGTCGCCTGTCTCGGTTCAGGCTTTGCCAGCCATAGCTGACGTAGTCAGCAGAGGCTGGGTTCCGCGTTCCGTGTTCCTTTTTAACCGGCAATTCCTGGTACCTGATACCTGATACCTGGTACCTGATACCTGATAGCTTCTGTTACTTTTTGAGATCGGGCTATGCCGATTTGAGCATCTTGAGATTGATTCTCTCAAGTTTCTTGGTGGCGTAGTCGGTAGTAATTGTGAACTCCTTCTCGGAAGAGGAGGGTAATTCGAACATGGCGTCAATCATTACAGATTCACATATCGCCCTTAATCCCCTGGCTCCAAGCTTGAATTCAATTGCCTTGTCGACAATGTAATCGAGCACCTCGTCACTGAAGGTCAGCTCTATCCCGTCCATATTGAACAGTTTCCTGTATTGCTTGGTAATTGCATTCCTGGGATCAGTCAGTATCGCCCTCAGGGCCTTCCTGTCAAGCGGATTCAGGTGTGTCAGCACAGGCAGCCTGCCGACAATTTCAGGTATCATACCGTAGGCCCTCAGGTCCTGGGGTGCAATGTACTGCATCAGGTTACCCTTGTCAACCCGTTCACGGTTCCTCGAAGCTCCATACCCTACCACCTGTGTGTTGAGCCTCGATGCTATCTTCTTCTCTATGCCATCGAATGCGCCTCCGCATATGAATAATATATTCCTGGTGTCAACGGGAATCATCTTTTGCTCAGGGTGTTTCCTACCTCCCTGTGGCGGGACATTGACTATTGATCCTTCCAGAAGCTTCAGCAAGCCCTGTTGAACGCCCTCGCCCGATACATCACGGGTAATGGAGGGATTGTCGCCCTTCCGGGCAATCTTGTCAATCTCGTCTATGAAGACTATCCCCCTTTCAGCGGCCTTCACATCATAATCGGCATTCTGGAGCAGCCTCGTGAGCAGGCTTTCAATATCCTCGCCCACGTAACCTGCTTCTGTCAGGACAGTGGCATCGACGATAGTGAATGGCACATGAAGCATCTTGGCTATTGTCCTGGCCAGCAGAGTCTTGCCGGTACCTGTTTCCCCAACGAGGATGATATTTGATTTCTCAACCTCTACGTCATCATTGTCAGGCTTTTGCATCAGCCTCTTGTAGTGATTGTATACTGCCACTGAAAGTGCCTTCTTGGCATCTTCCTGGCCGATGACATACTGATCGAGGAATTCCTTTATTTCAACCGGTTTGAGAAGGTTGATCTCCTCCATGGCAAAGCCCGACTTACTGCCAAGCTCTTCGATCATAATATTGTGAGCCTGCTCAATGCAGTGATCACAGATATGTCCGTCAAGACCTGCAATCAGTATATTGGCCTCTTTCTTTGTCCTGCCGCAGAAGGAACATTTATCCATGGCTACTTTTTATCCTTGGTTCTGAAGAGAACTTCATCAATAAGACCATAGCTTTTGGCCTCTTCGGCTGTCATCCAATGATCGCGGTCGGAGTCCTTTTCCACCTTTTTGGGGTCATTACCGCTATGAAGCGCTATGATTTCATACAGTTCCTGCTTAAGCTTAACTATTTCGCGGGCAACTATCTCAATATCCGAGGCCTGGCCTTCGGCGCCTCCCGACGGCTGGTGAAGCATAACCCTCGAGTGCTTGAGTCCCGAGCGCTTGCCTTTGGTTCCGGCAGTGAGGAGAACTGCTCCCATAGATGCAGCCATTCCGGTACAGATGGTTGCTATGTCGGCTGAGATGTACTGCATGGTGTCGTATATTCCCAGTCCGGCGTATACCGAGCCACCGGGTGTATTGAAGTATATCTGTATGTCCTTGCCGGGGTCGGTTGAATCGAGATACAGCAACTGTGCCTGGATAATGTTGGCGACATCATCATAGATCGGAAGTCCGAGGAATATTATCCTGTCCATCATCAGGCGTGAGAAGACATCCATGGTAGCTACGTTCAGCTGTCTTTCCTCAATGATTGTCGGGGAAATATAACTGCTCGATATGGAGGCATATTTGTAAAGGGACAGACTGCTGAGTCCCTTCTTGCTGCGGGCAAATTTTCCGAAATCATCAAAGTTGCTCATGTTCAATCGAATTGGTTAAGGTTCAAAATTACTAAAAATACATTAAATGATAATCTCCCTCTTCTCTATTCAAACAGTTTGTTGAACTCCTCCGATGATATCTTCTTCTCGTCGAGCTTAACATTTTCCCTTATCCAGCCCACCACTTTTGTGTCGAGGATCCGGTCGGCAAGTCTCCTTGCTTCATCCTCCTTCCTGATCATTTCGCGGGCATATCCTTCTATCTGCTCGTCGGTTGCATAATAGAGTCCATATTGCATGAATTGGTTGCGTGTTACTGACATTGCTTCCTTCAGCAGGTCCTCCTCGCTGACCTTAAGATCATTGCTTTTGGCTATTTTGTTCCTGATGAGCTGCCACTTCATGTCCTTCCTGAATCCGTCAAACTCCTTCTCCAGTTGTTCAACGGTCAGTTTTTCATTGACACTCAGCAGCCACCTTTTAAGGAAGTCTTCGGGAAGGTCGAAAACGGTTCTTGATACGGCGAAGTCAACAGCATCGATCTGGAAGCGATAGTCGCTTTCCCTGCGGAGGCTGGCAGCTATCTCCTCCTCAATCTTATTGTGGAAGTCAGTTTCGGACATATTCTCTATGCCATACACCTTGCTGAAGAAATCAGAATCGAGAGGTGCCGGTTCAAAGGTGCGTATCGACACAATATCAAACCTGAAGTTGCCATTTACCTCGCTGATCTCCTCCTTCTTTCTTTTCAGGAAAGAGGCCAGGTCAGTTTCGTTATGGAATGTTTTCCTTATATCGAAAATGACAGTGTCACCAACATACTTACCAATGAAGAGACCTTTCTCGGTTTCGTCATCGACCATGCTTAGAAGCAGTGATGCATCTTCAACACTGATTCCTTCGGGCAGTGGTTCCATGTTTTCATCCAGGGCCTTTACATTGCCCTTTATCACCGACTGGTCGGTGGATATTTCATTCTCGGCAAACTTGCCGTGACGCCTGCGGTGGTTGTCAATGAATCCCTCCTTCATTTTGTCATCGGGGGTGATGACATAGTATGGTATCTTATGTTTTTTCTGAAATACCGGCTCAAATCCGGGTGTAAGTCCCAGGTCGAAGCTGAATGAAAAATCGGTCTTTTCATCGAAGTCGGAGGCGTTCGTTTCATGGGGCAGGGGGTCGCCAAGTATATCCAGTTTTTCCTCGGCGATGTAATCGGAAAGTCTTTTGGAGACCAGCTTGTTCAACTCTTCTAATAGCACGGCTTTACCATATAGTTTCCTTATCAGTCCCATGGGAGCCATCCCCGGTCTGAAACCTTTGATCTGGGCGTTGCGCCTCTGCTGTTTCAGTACATCCTCAACCTTCTGTTCATAATCGGCCTTTTCAACCGAAATCTTAACTACTGCATTCAGCTCATCAATGTGTTCACGTGTAACGTTCATCTCAGGTAATATTTATTTCTATTCAAAAACCGCCCAAACCCTTTGTTTCCGGTTTGTTCGGGCGGTTTTGATCGGGTGCGGATGAAGGGACTCGAACCCCCACGCCCTGAGGCACAAGATCCTAAGTCTTGCTCGGCTACCAATTACGACACATCCGCATTAAAACAGGCGCAAAGGTAGAAAAAAAACAGAAATGTCAAATGTGGTGGTTGGTTATCTTCTGAGTTCGAAGTTTTTACCCAGATAGACTCTTCTTACGTCCGGATCTTCAGCCAGTTGCTCTGACGTACCCGATTTGAGTATTCTCCCTTCAAAGAGAAGGTATGCCCTGTCGGTGATTGACAGCGTTTCGTGGACGTTGTGGTCGGTAATCAGGATGCCGATATTCTTGTCTTTAAGATGAGAGACTATCTCCTGGATATCTTCAACGGCTATGGGGTCAACTCCTGCAAACGGTTCATCAAGAAGTATAAACCGGGGTTTAAGCGACAGGGCTCTGGCTATCTCGGTGCGTCTTCGTTCACCTCCCGACAGCTGGTAGCCCATGCTTTTTCTTATTCTTTCAAGCCCGAATTCGGAAAGCATAAGTTCGAGTCTCTCCTTTTGTTCCTGTGAAGACATTCCCGACATCTCGAGAACGGCTTTAAGGTTATCCTCCACTGACAGTTTCCGGAATACCGATGGTTCCTGCGCAAGATAACCTATGCCTTTACGGGCCCGCTTGTAGACCGGCTGGCCGGTTATTTCTTCGTCATCGAGGAATATCTTACCCTCGTTGGGTCTAATAAGCCCGACGATCATATAGAAGGTTGTCGTTTTCCCTGCTCCGTTGGGCCCCAGCAAGCCTACTATCTCTCCCTGGTTCACCTCTACGGTTACCTGGTTTACAACAGCCCTGTTCTTGTATTTCTTTACCAGGTTATCGGTATGCAGTCTCATTTCACGATTATTACAATTCTCTATAATGATCCGTTCTCATGTCGCATCGATGAAAGCTCTTCCTCCCGCTTTTTGTCCTCGGTGCGTCTTCTCTTTTCCACTCTGGCCGATATGAAGATACCTATTTCATAAAGAACCAGCAACGGAAGACATACCAGAACCTGGCTGAAAATGTCGGGCGGGGTGATAATGGCGGCGAGCAATAATATGACTATGATTGAATGCCTTCTGTATTTCCTCAGGAACCGGGGTGTCACAATCCCTATCCTTGAGAGGAAATATATAACGACGGGTAGCTCAAAAACCAGACCGCCGGCGAGAGATATTGAGGTTATGGTTCCGATATATGACCTCAGGAATATCTGATTGCTGACCTGGGAACTTACAGAGTAGGAGCTAAGAAAATGAATCGACAGCGGAGCGATAACGAAGTAACCGAACAGCACACCCGTGATGAAAAGAATAGATGAATACAGTACCGCACCTCTTGCATGGGAATATTCATTTTCGTACAGAGCAGGTCTGAAGAACCTCCAGAACTCCCAGAAAATATAAGGGAATGCCAGGATGATGCCCGATATCAGCGATATGGTGATATGTGTGGTGAATAGCCCTGCCATTTTGATGTTGATGATCTCGAATGCTGTCCTGTTGATGCACAGGGCTTTGACATCAACAATCTCACCCAGCTGGCATAACAGCCTGTTTGTCAGGAAATCAGGATCCTTTATCGAGAGGATGATCTTGTCGAAAATTATGTCCTTGAAGATAAAGGCGACTACAGCCGTTATGAAGATGGAAATGAAAGACCTGATTATATGCCACCTGAGCTCCTCGAGGTGTTCGAGAAAGGTCATCTCCCTGTCATTCTTTCCTTTCCTGCCTCCTTCGGTTGCCATAGGGATGCTGTCTTTCAGTCTGCTGCGCGGCAGCAGGCAAAGATGCGAAAACTTATTAACCAAAACAAGTTCGTGGGGAATCGGACATGTTGCGAATAAAAAATGATTTTTATCTGACAATTAATTTGTTTATATTTGAATTAATCGTACCCGCTGATATAAAAAACAGATTTGATACGTTTTCTGAGAGATCAGTCCATAAGGGGGATTTTTAAGCGATTGCTAAATAAAGGGGATAGTTTCTATGTTTGATGACACTTCCATACATGGATATTTGAAAAAATACTTCGGGTTTGACAATTTCAAGGGGAACCAGGAATCGATCATAAAGAATGTACTGGAAGGTAACGACACCTTTGTCCTCATGCCTACAGGGGGAGGTAAGTCGCTGTGTTATCAGCTTCCTGCCGTAATGAAAGGAGGAACAGCCATTGTTATCTCGCCTCTTATTGCACTCATGAAGAACCAGGTTGATGCCATGCGCAACTTCAGCACCGATGACGAGGTAGCACATTTTCTGAACTCTTCACTGACAAAGACTGCAATTACCAAGGTTAAAAAAGATGTCCTTGGAGGCAAAACAAAGCTGCTGTATGTTGCCCCCGAATCGCTTACCAAGGTTGAGAATATCGATTTTCTGAAGAACGTTGAGGTATCTTTCTATGCTGTCGATGAGGCACACTGCATATCGGAGTGGGGACATGATTTCAGGCCCGAGTACAGAAGAATCAGGCCTATGATCGACACTATCGGCAGGTCTCCCATTATTGCACTTACTGCAACGGCAACCCCGAAGGTTCAGCATGACATACAGAAAAACCTGGGAATACTCGAAGCGGGAATCTTCAAGTCATCCTTCAACAGGCCAAACCTGTACTATGAGGTAAGACCGAAGCAGGATGTGGCCAAGGAGATAATTAAATACATAAAGAACAATCCCGGCAAGTCGGGAATAATATATTGTCTCAGCAGGAAGAAGGTGGAAGAGATGGCCGAAGTCCTTAAAGTCAATGGTATAAAAGCCCTGCCATATCACGCCGGGATGGATTCTGCAACAAGGACAATGAATCAGGACAAGTTCCTGATGGAGGAGGCTGATGTAATCGTTGCCACAATAGCTTTCGGGATGGGAATCGACAAACCCGATGTCAGGTATGTGATTCACTATGACATTCCGAAGAGCCTCGAAGGCTACTACCAGGAGACCGGCCGGGCCGGTCGTGACGGCGGTGAGGGAAGATGCATTACCTACTACAGCTACGCCGACATTGTGAAGCTTGAGAAGTTCATGCACGGAAAGCCTATAGCGGAACAGGAAATAGGTAAACAGCTTCTTCTGGAGACTGTCTCATATGCCGAATCATCAGTCTGCCGTCGCAAATTGCTGCTTCACTATTTCGGAGAGGAGTATGAGCCCGAGAATTGCGAAGCCTGCGACAACTGCCTTCACCCGAAAACCCAGTTTGAAGGCACTGATTTTGTACTTAATGTACTTGAGGCAGTACTCACCGTTAAGGAGAAATTCAAGGCTGATCATATTGCCAACATACTTGCGGGAAAGGCCACAAGCGCAATCAAGTCATACAAACATCACAAACTGGAGATTTTCGGAACGGGAGATGAGAAGGATGAAAAGTTCTGGAACATGGTCGTAAGACAGGCCCTCATCTCGAAACTGCTTGTCAAGGATATTGAGAATTACGGGCTGCTGAGGGTTACAAGGAAAGGTCTTGAGTTCATGGAGAAGCCTGAACCTTTCATGCTTACGGAGGATCACGACTACAGCGAAGCCACCGAGGAGGAGGCAGCCTTTGGAGCACGTACAGCCGCTGTTGATGAGGAACTGGTTAGCATCCTTAAGGACCTCAGGAAGAAGATATCTAAGCAGAAAGATGTGCCTCCTTTCGTTATTTTTCAGGATCCTTCAATAGATGAGATGGCGATACAGTATCCCGTAACCATCGAAGAGCTTCAGAATATATCGGGCGTTGGCGCCGGCAAGGCACAACGCTATGGCCATGAGTTCATTAATGTTATTAGGAAGTATGTCGAGGAGAAGGAAATCATCCGGCCTCTTGATATGGTGGTCAGATCGGTGATCAATAAATCGGGGATAAAGGTCTATATTATCCAGAGTATTGATATGAAACGGTCGCTTGAGGATATTGCCAATGCCAAAGGCCTGGACATGGATGAACTGCTCTCGGAAATAGAAGCAATTGTCAATTCTGGCACCAGAATAAACCTCGATTATTATATCGACGAGGTGATTGACGAAGACAGGCAGGAGGACATCTACTCCTATTTCAGGGAAGAGGCCGAGAGCGACAGTCTCGAGGAGGCGGTCAGGGATCTGGGCGGAGAGTTTGAAGAGGAGGAGATACGTCTGATGCGCATTAAATTTCTTTCAGAAATGGGTAACTGACAGGTGGCAGTTTACCACTCTCTCCTGCGAAACAGTCCGGCCACCACTGAAACAATAACATAAAACGGATAAACAATCTGCACGGGGGGGAAGTACCTGAGCAGCTCCATCCTGCCATGAAACTGCAGCCTGTTCATTATTATGAGGATGTCCGGCAGTGATTTTACCAGCAACATTACCATGGCGTACCTGATGTAATAGGTATTGAACAGCGACATTATCAGAAAGGAGGCTATGACAATGCAGGCAATGAATACTGACAGGCCTGTCAGCATAGTGGATGTGTCGTTGTAATACAATGCCTTTGATGACCAGCGTGCCCTCTGCCTCAGGAACTGAAATATCCCTCCGGCGGCCGCAGTCCTGACGATGGCGCTTTCCGACTCGAGCCACTCAATTCTGATGCCCCTTTTTTTCAGGTGGTGCAAGAGGAAGACGTCATCACCTGAAGAGAGAAAATCTTTCAGGACAGATCCCTTTCCGGGAAACAGATCGCGCCTGAAAGCCAGCCCTGCTCCGTTGCAGATAAGCGGATCCCCGAGCGCGGCCGATCCTGCTGTGACTCCCTGGAGACTTGCGAATTCAAGCTGCTGCATTGCCGTAAAAAAACCCTTCGGCCCTGACAGTTCAACCGGGCAGATAATCATTCCCGGCTTTCGGGCATGGTAATGGGAGGCAATCGTAAGGATCCATTCACTGCCTGCACGGCAGTCATCGTCAGTTGTGACAATCAGTTCACCCGTGGCCTCCCCGATGGCACTGGCAATTGCAGATTTCTTGCCCTTCCCACTGTTGCGAACAACTCTGAAGTGGGGCGGATCCTTTTCTGATCGTCCCTCATTACCTTCCCACAATCCTTCACTGTCGTCGGCAATTAGTATCTCCATTGAATCGTGATTGTAATCCTGGAGCGCCAGGTCGCTGAGAAGGGGGCCCAGTGAATCCGGACCCTTTAAGGTAGGGATGATTACAGATACCCGCGTGTCGCAGGATCTTTTTGGTGCCGACGGCTTAATTCCTGAAAGTCCCTGCACAATCCTCGCCGTGACAAAAAGATAGGGCAGAAGGAGGATAAAGGGAATCCAGTTGATATCAATCCCGTAGCCATTCATAGGTTTTGTAGTGGGAGCCGTTCATTCCCATGGCTTCGTAGGTTAGCTGTGCCCTTGTGTTGCCTGCCTCAACATAGAGGCGTAGTCCTGCCACGTTTGCAAGGATTGCCTCCTGCCTGATATGTTCATACATCATTCTGAATATACCCATCCTCCTGAACCGGGGGAGGACATATACCGACTGAAACCACCATATCACAGCATTTCTCCAATCGCTCCACTCATAGGTAATAAGCAGTGAAGCTATCACTTTCCCTTCTGCTTCCGCAACCCAGTAACAACCCTTGCCGGTATCCGAAAAAACAGCATTCACACCCATCGTGACAGTTTCGTGATCGAGTTTCAGCCCTTCGGTTTCCATCGCCATCGCCTGCTGGAAGTCCCTGATGGTTTCCGCATCATCTTTGATGGCCGGCCTGACATTTATTTTGTTCATGTTTGTTACTTGTTGAACTGCAATTTAATGATTAGGAGTGACTTTTTAGTATTCGTCCCAGCTTTTAATGGCAATGTCATCTTCAGAAAGCCTGCAGAAGGCCAGTATGAATGCAGAGGTAAGTCTTGCATTTGTAAGCAGGGGGACGTTGAAATCTATGGCGGTACGCCTGATTGAATAATCGTTGTTGAGTTCCGATGCGGAGAGATCTTTTGGTATGTTCACCACCAGATCGACTTCGCCATTCCTGATAAGGTCGATTGTATTGGGAGTCTCCTTCTCATCGGGCCAGTGTGCTATTTCGGCCTCAATACCTGCGTTTCCGAGGAACAACCTGGTGCCTCTGGTAGCATAAAGCTTGTATCCCTTCTCGCTTAATGCCCTTGCACTGTTGATCAGTTCCACTTTCGATCGTGCCGGACCTGTTGAAAGTAGAATGGCTTTGCGCGGTACCCTGTATCCGACTGAATACATTGCCTTCAGGATGGCCTCATAGAAACCCTCTCCAATGCAGCCAACCTCTCCTGTTGAGGCCATGTCAACACCCAGCACGGGATCAGCCTTTGCAAGCCTTGAGAAACTGAACTGTGGGGCTTTAACACCCACGTAATCAATGTCAAACACCGATTTAGACGGCTTCTCCACCTCCTGTCCCAGCATAACCCTTGTGGCCAGTTCAATAAGGTTGGTCTTCAGTACTTTTGACACAAAAGGCATGCTGCGTGATGCCCTCAGGTTACATTCTATAACCTTTATATCATTGTCACGGGCAAGAAACTGTATGTTGAAAGGCCCTGTTATGTTAAGTTTGCCGGCTATCTGACGTGAGATCTTCTTTATGCGCCTTGCAGTCTCGAAATAGATCTTCTGGGCCGGGAAAACAATTGTTGCGTCACCCGAATGTACACCGGCAAATTCAACATGCTCGCTGATGGCATAGGCGATTATCTCTCCCTTCGAGGCAACGGCATCGATCTCTATCTCTTTCGCATTCTCGATGAATTCCGATACCACCACCGGATATTGCTTCGAAATTCTGGCGGCGAGATCGAGAAAGTGAGTGAGTTCATTGCGGTTCGATACCACGTTCATTGCCGCACCTGAAAGCACATAAGAGGGTCTGACCAGTAGAGGAAATCCTATCCGGTTTGCAAAGCCCAGTATATCATCGACGCTGGTGAGTTCCTGCCAGCGGGGCTGGTCTATACCCAGTTCATCAAGCATCGTTGAGAACTTGTGCCTGTCTTCAGCCCTGTCGATAGAACCGGGACTTGTACCAAGCACAGGGATATTCTCCCTGTGAAGCCTCATGGCCAGATTATTCGGTATCTGACCGCCCATAGAAAGTATGACACCATAGGGCATTTCAAGTTCAATGATGTCCATGACCCTTTCGAATGAGAGTTCATCGAAATAAAGTCTGTCGCAGATATCATAGTCGGTACTCACCGTTTCAGGGTTGTAGTTTATCATCACTGCCCTCATTCCCTGCCGGCGTATAGTATCAATGGCATTTACCGAACACCAGTCAAATTCAACACTCGACCCGATACGGTAGGCACCCGAACCAAGCACCACCACCGACCTTTTGTCGTTAGTGTACCAGATATCATGCTCTGATGCACTGTATGTAAGGTAGAGATAGTTTGTCAGGGCAGGGTATTCAGCCGCAAGGGTGTCTATCTGCCTGACATAGGGAATAATACCCTGACTCTTGCGATGTTTTCTAACTTTCAGGAGGACTGCATGAATATCTTCAGGTTCCGGATCGAGAACCAGGCGGGCTACCTGGAAGTCACTGAAGCCATGCACTTTCGCCTCCATAAGCAACTCGGGAGGAAGCTCAGTTAGCTTACTGAAGGCTGACAGGCGGTTACCTATATCAGTGATGTTCCTGAGCTTGTAGAGAAACCATTTGTCAATACTGGTCAGATCGTGGATCTCCTCAATTGATATACCCTTTGTGAGGGCATCAGCAATGGAGAAGATCCTCATATCGGTAGGTTCTGCCAGCTCCTTTCTGACATCACTGAAGGAGAGGTTCCTGTTGCCCACGAAGCCGTGCATCCCCTGTCCTATCATTCTGAGGCCCTTCTGTATAACCTCCTCGAAGGTTCGACCAATTGCCATGACTTCTCCCACACTCTTCATACTGCTCCCCAGCTCATGTGAGACGCCTTCGAATTTATTGAGGTCCCAGCGAGGTATCTTGCACACTATATAATCGAGGGCAGGTTCAAAGCAGGCTGTAGTGGTTCGCGTTACACTGTTCTTAAGCTCATGCAGCCCGTAACCCAGTGCCAGCTTGGCTGCCACAAATGCCAACGGATATCCCGTAGCCTTCGATGCCAGTGCGCTGGAACGCGAAAGCCGGGCATTAACCTCTATGACCCTGTAGTTTTCCGATTCAGGGTCGAGGGCATACTGAACATTGCACTCCCCTACTATTCCAATGTGTCTTATTATCTTCACTGACAGCTCTCTCAGCTTGTGGTATTCACTGTTGGTGAGGGTCTGTGATGGTGCAACGACAATGCTCTCGCCAGTGTGAATTCCGAGGGGATCGAAGTTCTCCATGTTGCATACGGTGATGCAATTGTCGAAGCGATCTCTTACAACCTCATATTCAACCTCCTTCCATCCCTTGAGCGACTCCTCGACAAGGATCTGACCGGTATAGGAGAAAGCCCTGGATGCGATGGTCCTCAATTCATCATAGCCTGATGCAAAGCCGCTTCCCTGTCCTCCGAGGGTATAGGCTGCCCTGATAATCACAGGGAAGCCAAGCATGCCTGCAGCCTCAAGGGCATCATCAACGGTGTTCACGGCAATGCTGCGGGGTGTCTTGACACCTATCTCGTCAAGCTTCCTTACAAACAGTTCCCTGTCCTCAGTCTCCATTATTGCCCGTACCGGTGTTCCCAGTACCTTAACCCCATGCTTTTCAAACACTCCACGCCTGTGCAGTTCGGTACCACAATTCAGAGCTGTCTGCCCCCCGAATGCAAGTAAAATACCGTCAGGTGACTCCTTTTCGATTACCCTCTCCACGAAAAATGGGGTGACCGGCAGGAAATAAATTTTGTCGGCTATGTTCTCTGAAGTTTGTACGGTAGCTATGTTGGGATTCACCAGTATAGTCATGATACCCTCCTCCTTCAATGCCTTAAGGGCCTGGGATCCTGAATAATCAAATTCGCCTGCCTCTCCTATTTTCAGGGCGCCCGAACCGAGAAGCATGACCTTTTTGATGCCGTTTACCATTGATTGCTGTTTGGGAGGCAAAAATAGAAGAAAAAATCTATCGGAGCTATTTCAAATAATAAAATAATGTATAAATTTGCATTACATATGCATAAAAATACAATAATGAAAAAAGCAGAAAGGCTGAAGATGATAGAGGAGATCATAACAGGTGGGAATATCTCCTCGCAGGAGCAGCTTCTTCAGATTATGGAGGGATTAGGGATAAAGTGTACACAGGCTACGCTTTCCCGCGATTTAAGGCAGATAGGGGTTGGTCGTCTTTCCGATGGCGGCGGCCCCCCCTATTACAGGGTTGTAAGAGGTGGTCAGGTTTCTCCCTCAACGTCAGAGGAGATATATCATAAGGCCATTATCAGCCTGCAGTGGGCTAAGGAGTTGCTCATAATTAAGACCTCGCCGGGCTTTGCTGCAGGGGTTGCCTCAACGATAGACTCAGCGGCCAGGGACTCAATAGCAGGCACCGTAGCTGGTGATGATACTATTTTACTGGTCCCGGGTGACGGCTTCGAGAAGAACCGGGTGATCCGCGATCTCTCAGAAATATTCCCCGGAGTCGATAGTCTGAGGCGCAACTGAATACCCTGTTTGCCTGTCAGGCAATCATTCGGATCAGATTAATAAATGTAAAAATTATTCATTTTTCATAATACTTAAAAATACAGATGAAGAGAGTTGTTTTGGCATACAGTGGAGGATTGGATACATCGGTCATATTGAAATGGCTGGTTCTTAAAGGATATTCCGTAATAGCCTATGTGGCTGACGTTGGTCAGGATGATGATTTCAGTGAGGTTGAAAGAAAGGCCCTTGCCATAGGAGCGGAGAAGGTTGTTATCATGGATCTCAGGAGGGAGTTTGTTACTGATTACATTTTCAATGCGATAAAGGCCAATGCAGTTTATGAGGGAAGATACCTGCTGGGTACGGCACTTGCGAGGCCGCTGATAGCAAAAAAGCAGATTGAGGTTGCTGCAAGAGAGGGTGCCGAGTATGTTGCCCATGGAGCCACCGGCAAGGGCAATGACCAGGTCCGGTTTGAGCTTGCCTATTATGCTCTGAACCCCGACATCAGGATCATCTCGCCCTGGAAGGACAGGGAGTTCCTCGAGACCTTCAGGGGGCGAACCGACCTGCTGAACTACGCCAGTGAGCATTCCATACCTGTAAAGGCATCGATTGATAAACCATACAGTGAAGATGACAACCTTATGCACATCAGTCATGAGGCGGGGATACTTGAGGACCCGCTCTATATTGCCGGAACCGGGATATTGTCGAAGATAAGGAGTCCTTTCATGGCGCCCGACAGTGCTGTCAGGATCTCGATAGAGTTCCGTGACGGTATTCCTGTCAGGGTTGTTAACAAGGATGAAGGTTACAGTGTCGGCGATCCACTTGATTTGTTCATCTATCTGAACAGCCTGGGTTCCCGGAATGGTATCGGCCTGGTTGACATGGTCGAGAACAGGTATGTGGGCATCAAGTCGAGGGGTGTCTATGAAACCCCGGGGGCGACTATCCTACTGGCAGCCCATATGGATATTGAGGGGATAGCCATGGACAGGGAGGTCATGAAACTAAGGAACATGCTGGCTCCCGAATTCACCCAGCTGGTGTATAACGGCTTCTGGTTCAGTCCCGAGATGGACTTCCTGATGGCTGCCCTCAATAAAAGCCAGGAGATGATTGATGGTATCGTCCACCTGTGTCTCTACAAGGGCAATGTGATCATTGAGGGGAGGGAGTCACCCTCCTCCCTGTATGACAAGGAGTTGTCGAGCATGGATATTGAGGGAGGCTTTGATCAGACCGACTCAAGAGGCTTTATCAGGATAAACGCTATCAGGCTTATGGCTCACAGGGCAATAATCGGGGCCGGCAGGGAGGAAAAAGTTCTGGCAAATGAAAATCTGGGATAAGGGGAAAGCAGTTGATGAAGCTGTCATCGGGTTCACTGCCGGCAGGGACCGGTTGCTTGACTCACGACTTGCATCGTGGGATATAGTTGCTACAATGGCCCATTGCGTTATGCTTAATGATGCCGGGATCCTGTCACCCGGAGAAAAGGAAACCATACTCGAGGCGCTTCATGTTTTCCTACAGAAGAGTGAAGGACAGAAATTCGAAACAGGTGATGACTATGAGGATATACACAGCAGGATTGAGGCGGAGCTGACAGCAATGACCGGGGAGGCCGGCAGGAAGATACATGCCGGCAGGTCGAGGAATGATCAGGTGATGACCGACATCTGCCTTTTTATCCGTTCTGAAATATGTAGCCTGGCCGGTGAGGTGCACGGGCTTATGGGGGAGCTTATCGGCATAGGTGAAAAACATGCACAGGTAATGATGCCGGGTTATACTCATCTTCAGCCTGCCATGCCTTCTACCTTTGGACTCTGGTTCGGGGCATATGCCGAGAGCCTTTGCGACGATATTGAAATGCTGTCATTTGCACTCGACTCGGTAAATGCATCGCCGGCAGGAACTGCGGCAGGTTACGGAACAACGCTTCCTCTACGGCGCGAAATAGTGGCAAGGTTGCTTCATTTTGACCGTATGGTGATTACTTCTCCCTATGCCCAGATGAGGCGGGGTAAGGCTGAGAAGATGTTTGCCGATGCATTGGCTTCCGTTGCCGGAACTCTTGCCAGACTGTCGGGGGACATATGTCTCTTCCTGACCATGGAGTTTGGGTTCATCACACTTGAGGAGTCTCTGTGCACGGGATCATCAATAATGCCGCAGAAGCGGAACCCCGATGTGTTTGAGATAATAAGGGGGCGGGCCAATGTCCTGAGAGGCCTGCCCAACACACTCTCTATGCTTCTGACCAATATGCCTCCCGGTTACAACAGGGATTACCAGGTAATTAAGGAGGTGCTGTTTCCTGCAATTGAAGAGACTCGATCGCTTATTGCAATGATGGCCTATATGCTCGGGGGAATTAGGGTGAATGAGGGAGTACTCGATGACAGATATAATTCCATCTTTTCCACCGAGGCTGCCAACAGGCTTGTTGCCGGCGGTGTTCCCTTCCGCGACGCATACCGTTCCATGGCTTCAGGAATTGATAACATGAGATTTATGGTGACTGTCCCGGCCGACTATACCCATTTGGGTAGTCCGGGCAACCCGGGTTACAGGGAAATTACAGACAGGGCTGCAAAGCTTATGGAAAGTTTCCCGTCTCTGCCTGCCTCGTATCTGGCCTCACAGATAAGGTTTGCGTAATCCGGACGTAAAAAGGTTTGACTCCGGGGAGTGTTTAGTCGCGCTCCCCGTTTTTTTCAATCAGGGCAATGAATTCATCGAAAAGAAAGTCGGTATCAGTGGGGCCGCCTGAGGCCTCGGGGTGAAACTGTGTTGAAAAGAAGGGCATGGTCTTGTGCCTCATGCCTTCATTGGTTTCATCGTTGATATTTATGAAAAGGGGCTCCCAGTCCTTCGGCAGGGTTGCATTGTCAACCGCAAATCCGTGATTCTGGGATGTTATGTATGCCCTGTTGGTTCCGGCACGGAGCACAGGCTGATTATGGCTCCGGTGACCATATTTGAGTTTATAGGTATCGGCTCCGGCAGCAAGGGCCATCAATTGGTTGCCCAGGCAGATGCCAAATACAGGCTTTCCGACATCGAAAGACCTCCTGATATTGGCTATTGCGGCATCACACATCTTGGGGTCCCCGGGTCCGTTTGAAATAAACAGGCCGTCATATTCCTCATTATGATAATCGTAGTCCCACGGCACCCTGATCACAGTGGTATCCCTCTTCAGCAGATTCCTGATAATATTGAATTTTACCCCGCAGTCTATCATCAGTATCCTGTACCTGCCCTTGCCATATTCTTTTCGCTCGCTGGTGCTTACTTCATCAACGAGGTTTGTGATGTTTGGATCGTGGAAGTGGGTTTCCATACCTGCAGGCTCTATCTTCCCCAGCATCGATCCTTTTTCGCGGAGCCTTTTGGTGAGAGCCCTGGTATCGATTCCGTATATCCCGGGAACACCATGACGGCACAGCCAGTCGCTTAAACTCTCATCAGCATTCCAGTGGCTGTATTCAAATGAGTAGTCAGATACTACCAGGCCGGCGATGTGGATGGATGATGATTCGTAAAACATCAGAAGGTCGTTCTCCTGTTCTTTTCCGGGGGCTCCGTAATTGCCGATAAGCGGATAGGTAAGGCATAGAATCTGTCCCCTGTAGGAAGGGTCTGTCAGGCTCTCGGGGTATCCGGTCATTGCCGTATTGAATACCACCTCACCTGCCATTGCCGTTATTGCGCCGAAAGATCTGCCCATGAAGAAAGAACCATCCTCAAGGGTCAGTTTTACGGGGATTCCCTTTTCCATTCCGCCTTTTGATTGTCTATCTGCCGAAGCGCAAAGATAGCCAAAAAAAACTTCATATCATTGTACGGGTTGAATCTGAACGCAATGGATGATGATTTTGCACCCTCTGACAATATTTACCGGTCACGCTGAAGAGGATTAATTATTATTCTTATTTTTATGCTCGATTTCACAGTAATCACTTTAACAAGTCAGGATATGAAGAAAACAGGGATCAGTCTGATAATTCCGGTACTGCTGTTGGCAGTGGCCGGACTCGTTTCATGCAAGGAGAGAAAGTCAGCCGAACAGCAAAAGATTGAGATTGACCAGCGTGGGGAAATTGAAAAACAGATAGAAGAGAACGTCTATCCTCTGCCTACTTCTGCCGAGGTGATTAAGCTTCTCACCGATCTTGATGTCGGATACATCATAGGAATATCCAACCCTGTCGAGAATGCCTCGGGTTATGTAACCAGCAGGAGCAGGGCAGCTAATCTGGGTGTATATGGGGCTGATCTTAGCTATGCCACTCTATATAATATCCAGCAAGAGGTTACCAAATATCTGGGTGCGATAAGAACACTTGCCAATGAGCTTAATATGTCGAAGATATATGACGAGAAGCTTTACACCGACATTAAGGAGAACTTCGATAACAGGGATGAGCTGGTAAGTATACTGACCGTGGCCTTCAACAATACGTACTACTATCTGAACGAGAACGATCAGCAATCGCTTGCCATTCTGATGATTGGCGGTGCCTGGCTGGAGGGAATGTATATTACCACTAACATCTCCGAATCGGTGTATCACGTTGAAGGTATCGTAAGGGTTCTTCTCGAACAGAAGGAATCGTTCGAGCTGTTTCTGAAGATAGCCGAACCCTATGCCGAAGATCCTATGGTTAAGGAGTTCCTGGAGCTGGTTGGACCCGTTAAAAATGTTTACACTGGTCTCTCCTCCTCCCTTTCGGAAGCTGATGTCGCTGCCATTACAAAGGTTGTGGCAGAGGCAAGGGACAAGCTGGTAATCTGACAATATTCCGGTCACTACCGCAAAGCGCAAGTCTTTGCGGTTTTTTATGCAATATATGAGGGATTCGGTACTACTTGCTCTGATACATATATTTGCCATAATCTCTACGGTAAAACCGGGGAGCGTATCGGCAAGGGGCAGGAAGATACTTAGGAGTTATCTCAGGCGCTATCTGAACCGCGAACTCGAAGAAAAGTACTTCGAGATGTTTGAAAGCAACCTGGCCTTCTACGCCTCTGAGCTTAAAAGCATTGACGAGGAGGACCTTTTTGACGACAAGTCTCTGATTACATTCCAGATCACAAATATATGCAGGCAGATAAAGAAAGGTCTTCTTCTTGATGAGAGAATGATAGTCTTTCTTCAACTTCTTGAATTTGCCTTTGAAGACAGGGTAGTAACATCCCAGGAGAGAATAATAATAGAAATTGTTGCACGTACTTTTAATATTCCTCCGATTGAATTTGAGAATGCTTTCGCATTCATGATTGGCGGTGAGTTTGACAAGGTTGTTCCGGAACATATACTCGTAATTGAGGGGGATGCTGACAGGGTCAATGAAAAGAAACTTCCCTTCAGCAATTATGACAAGTGGAACCACATGAAACTGAAAGGTTTCAGTGGGAACCTGTATGTGCTTTATATCGAGAGCACAGGTTCACTGCTGATGACCTACGAGGGAAGCCAGGAGCTCTATTTCATGGGTCGTGATATTATACCCTACAGGGCATACCTGCTGGAAAGAGGTGTAAATATCAAGGGTCCGGGTATTGAGCCCATATATTATTCCAAGGTCTTCAAGTCTTTCCTGACCGGCAAGATGAAACACAGGGTGGTTTTCGAGGGTCATGGACTTGAATTTCGCTTCCGGGGTTCGGAGATGGGGCTCCGGCGGTTGAATTTTTCTGTTGAATCGGGCAACCTGATAGGCATCATGGGTGGAAGCGGGGTTGGAAAAACCACTCTTCTCAAGGTGCTTAACGGAAAATTCAAACCCTCTGCCGGCAACGTTTACCTCAACGGCTACGATCTTCACAATGAGAATGAGGCCCTGGCTGGCCTAATAGGGTATGTGCCCCAGGATGACATGCTGATAGAGGAACTTACAGCCTACCAGAATCTGTATTACAATGCGCGATTGTGCTTCGGTGATTTCAGCGAGGAGCAGCTCAGGGATACTGTCGACAAGGTGCTTTCTGATCTTGAGTTGAGCGAAATAAGAGACCTGCAGGTAGGTGATATTCTGAACAAGAAAGTCAGCGGAGGTCAGAGAAAAAGACTCAATATCGGGCTGGAACTGATGAGGGAACCTGCGGTTTTATTCGTTGATGAGCCTACATCCGGACTCTCTTCCCATGACTCCGAGAGGGTGATGATGTTGCTGAAGAACCTGGCAATGAAAGGCAAGCTGGTATTCACCATTATTCACCAGCCATCTTCAGGGGTTATTAAGATGTTTGACAGGCTCTGGCTTCTTGATAAGGGGGGATTCATGATTTATGACGGTGACCCGGTCGACGCACTTGTATATTTCAAGACAGAGGTATCGCAGGCAAATGCAGCCGAAAGTGAATGCCCCAATTGCGGTAATGTTGAAACCGACAGTATTCTGCAGATTGTAGAAGCCAAGGTAATTGACAATGAGGGTTACCCCGGCAAAAACAGGCAGGTACAACCCGAAGAGTGGTATGCCAGGTATTGCGATAAAATGCAGGTTATTCCTCCTCCCGACCCTCCCCGTCAACCGCTTCCCCCGAGCAATTTCAGGATCCCGGGACGAATAAGCCAGGTGGCAACTTTCGTCAGACGTAATTTTACCCGCAAGAGGGCTGACAGACAATATATGATCATCAACCTTCTCGAGGCTCCTTTGCTGGCTTTTGTCCTTGGTTATTTTTCCAAGTTCTCGGCTGAAGAGTCATATGTCTTCTCTGAGAACAAGAACTTCCTTATATTTCTCTTCATGTCGGTGGTTGTGGCGGTTTTCATGGGACTGACCGTAAGTGCTGAAGAGATTTTCAGGGACAGGAAGGTAATTGAAAGGGAGCGTTACCTGAACATCAGCCGTCTCAGCTACCTTGTTTCCAAGATCAGCTTTCTCTTCATTCTTTCAGCCGCACAGACGCTTTCCTATGTTATCGTTGCTAATGCAATTCTTGAGGTACATGGGATGTTGTTCAGGCACTGGCTGATCCTTTTCTCGGCGGCATGCTATGGTAACATGCTGGGACTCAATATCTCTGCGGGAATGCGCTCGGCAATCAGTATTTACATTCTCATACCGCTGATCCTTGTTCCCCAGCTGCTTTTCGGAGGGGCCATGATACGGTTCGATGATCTTCATAAGTCAATAAGCAACAGAGTATATGTGCCTGTGATAGGAGATGTTATGGCAACCCGCTGGGCGTATGAAGCCTTGATGGTGGAGCAGTTCAGAAGCAACAGGTACCAGAAACACTTCTTTGAAGCCGAGATGGCAGTGAGCCGGAATGACTGGTATGCATCATTCCTTCTCCCAACGCTGAAGGTAAAAATTGAGGAATGCAGGATTGCCGGAAAGAGGGAGGAGTATCGGGAACACGCCGAAAGAAACTTCCGGCAGTTGAATTATCACTTCAGGGAACTCTCTGCTGCCACAGGCATAGCTGCCGGCGACTGGATAACACGTCTGAACAGGGAGCAGTTTGATGAGAACACGGCAGCCATCGCTATTAAGCATGCCGACAGCCTCAGAATTTGGTACCGGAAACAGTGGGCGGACTGCATTGAAAAGCGTGATGATCTTGTTAACGACATTGTTGCCAGGAACGGCATGGAAGCTCTTATTGCGATGAAGAACAAACATCATAATGACAATATTGCTGACTTTGTTCTTAACCGGAACTTTGTCGATAAGATCTATGAAACCGATTATATGATCCTGCAGAAGGCTGATCCGGTTTATATGGAACCGGGTTCCAGGTATGGAAGGGCCCATTTCTATGCACCCCATAAAAGAATTGGCCGCTTCGACATCGGGACACTCTTATTCAATACGATAGCCCTCTGGATTATGTGTCTCCTTCTCTTTGTGACGCTTTATTGCAATATCCTCAGAAAAGCGATCGATCTTACGGAGTCATTCCATATTCCTGTCTTCAGGAAGTTTACGGCTCATTTGCTGCCATAGAATTATTATCTGTCGATATGCACCAAATTCCGGGTAGTGATGAACAATATCAAACCAAAGAAGAGACTGGGGCAGCACTTTCTCAGGGATAAAAATATTGCCGCACGAATTGCGGGCTCACTTACCGGTGAGGGTTATATAAATGTGATTGAGGTGGGTCCCGGCATGGGGATGCTGACCCAGTTTCTGCTTCAAAGGAATTTCCCGAATTTTGTTGCTGCAGAAATAGACAGGGAATCAGTAACCTATCTAAGGGAAAGATTCGGTGATGATCTCTCTATCATCGAAAAGGATTTCCTCAGGCTGGACCTGGAATCATTGTTCGACGGGAACTTTGCAATAACGGGGAATTTTCCCTATAACATCTCCAGCCAGATTTTCTTCAGGGCTATTGAGTACAGGCACAAGGTAAGGGAGGTCACCGGGATGATTCAGAAAGAGGTTGCGGAAAGAATACATTCCCGTCCGGGGTCGAAGCAATATGGAATTTTAAGCGTACTTTTACAGGCCTGGTATAGTACGGAAATTCTTTTCACCGTTCCGCCGCATCTCTTTTTCCCGATGCCTAAAGTCAATTCGGCAGTGATAAGGTTGCGCAGGAACAAGGTTGAAAGGCTGGATTGTGATGAGGATCTTTTCATAAGGGTTGTGAAGAGTGCATTCAACCAGAGAAGGAAAACACTGAGAAATGCTCTCAGGGCCCGGTTTAGTGTTCAGGGAATTGACGACAAAGTGTTATCGCTCAGAGCTGAACAATTGTCGGTCAACTCGTTTGCAGAACTTACTCGAATAATTGAAGGAAACATTAATCATGGCAAAGAGGATTGAAATAAGCAGGGATTTCCTGAACAAGCTTCGCGGCGCAATTACGGCAGGCGATGAGAAGAAGGCTCTCAGACTTATTGAGGACCTTCACGCTGCCGATATTGCCGAAATCTATGACGAAATAGAGACCGATGAGGCGAGGTTTCTGTACCTGCTGCTTGATTCGGAGAAGGCAGCAGATACTCTTGCCGAACTTGATGAAGATGACAGGGAAGAGTTCCTCAGGCATATACCGAGCGAAATAATTGCGCATCAGTTCATTGACAACATGGACACTGACGATGCAGCAGACGTCATTGCCGAACTCTCGGAGCAGCAGCAGCAGGAGGTACTCAGCCATATCGGTGATATCGACCATTCGGGAGATATCGTCGATCTGCTCTCCTATGACGAGGATACTGCGGGCGGGCTCATGGCCAAGGAACTTGTTGTTGTCAATGAGAACTGGACGGTGCTTACCTGCCTTAAGGAATTGGGCAGGCAGGCTGATGAGGTCGATGAGGTATATTACCTGTATGTGGTCGACGATGATCATCTGTTCAAGGGACTTGTGTCTCTGAAGGACCTGGCCATAAGCAAAAACACTACTGTCATAGTGAAGCTTATGGAAACCGATGTCCAAAGGGTAATGGTTGACACACCCGCAGTGGATGTCGCCAAACTGATGGGCAAGTACGACCTTGTTGCAATACCGGTAGTTGATGCTATAGGACGGTTGGTGGGCAGAATTACTATCGATGATATCGTAGATGTTATTCAGGAAGAGGCAGACCGTGATTACCAGATGGCATCGGGTCTGACCGAGGATGTTGAGCACTCTGACAGGGTGATACGTATAACCAGGGCCAGGCTACCCTGGCTGTTCATAGGCATGCTGGGTGGAATACTGGGTGCATTGGTGCTTGGACGGTTTGAAGATGATCTTAAGATCTATCCCGAGATGGCATTTTTTATCCCCCTGATTGCTGCAATGGGAGGAAATGTGGGCATCCAGTCTTCTGCCATCATTGTTCAGAGTCTTGCCAACAACACCTACCGTTACGACGGCATAGCCTCAAAGCTGGGAAAGGAGTTCCTTGTAGCATTTCTCAACGCATCAATCCTTGCCCTGCTACTTCTGGGCTACAATACACTTGTCAGTGACTCCTTTGCTCTCACCATAACTGTAAGTAGCTCATTGATGACCGTTATACTCTTTGCAGCCATGTTTGGCACCCTGATTCCAATGCTGCTCAACAGACTGAAGATAGACCCGGCACTGGCAACCGGACCTTTCATTACAACAATGAACGATATAATCGGACTGATGATATACATGCTGACCGGACGCCTGCTCTACGGAGTTTTTGCCTGATCCTGGCAAGGCTGGCAGGTATTTCTTCAGTAACGGATATTCAATAAAAAATTTCTATTTTTATCCGATTTCTAAACCGGGGGGTCAGTAACAGTAATTTTCGGAGTATGAAGGACAAAAAAATCAAAAGTGCTTTAATATCTGTTTACCACAAGGATGGTCTTGAGAACATTGCGTTGAAACTGCACGCCCTGGGTATAAAGCTGTTTTCAACGGGAGGCACCTATGATTTTTTGAAGGGACTTGGTGTTGAGGTTGAGGCTGTTGAATCCCTTACCTCTTACCCCTCCATTCTTGGAGGAAGGGTGAAAACCCTCCATCCCCGCATCTTCGGCGGAATACTCGCCCGGCGTGACAACAACTCCGATACTGAGCAGATGAAGCAGTACCAGATTCCCGAAATTGACCTGGTAATAGTCGATCTGTACCCCTTTTCGGAGACTGTCAGACAGGGTGCAACAGACCAGGAAATCATTGAAAAAATAGACATCGGCGGTGTTTCTCTCATCAGGGCAGGAGCCAAGAATTTTAATGATGTGCTGGTGGTTGCCGGAAGTCACCTTTACGGAGAACTGCTCAGGATTCTCAATGAAAAGGGTGGTTTTGTATCGTCGGAAGAAAGGAAACATTTCGCCGCTGACGCTTTCAGGATTACCTCAGGATATGACATTGACATCTTTAACTATTTCAATCGTTCCGAAAACATTAACTCTCTGAGGATAAGCGTTGACCGTCACATGCCCCTTCGATACGGGGAGAACCCCCACCAAAAGGCTGTTTTTTACGGTGACCCTTCGGAGATGTTCGAACAGCTTAATGGCAAGGAGGTATCCTATAATAACCTTCTTGACATTGACGCTGCCCTTTCATATATCTCCGGACTTGAGATGCCTTCCATGGTTATAATTAAGCATAACAATGCCTGTGGCATGGCCTGTGACGAGTCTCTTACCCGGGCCTGGACCAAGGCTCTTGCCGGTGATCCGGTTTCTGCCTTCGGAGGTATTATTGCGGCCAATCGTACTATTGACAGGGCAACGGCAGTGGAGATAAACGGCAGCTTCTTTGAGGTTATCATAGCGCCCGGTTTGGATGCCGCGTCACTTC
>JAVEWX010000108.1:0-10530 GCA_034004335.1 Bacteroidales bacterium
GTTGGATATCAATAGAAAAGGGGCCTCCCCTCCCATGTAAGCGCCGCGCAACGAAGAACGAAGAACGAAGAACGATGAACGAAGAACGAAGAACGAAGAACGAAGAACGAAGAACGAAAAACGAAGTAACCGGTAATTCGTGACAAAACCCCGTAGGGGTTGGATATCAATAGAAAAGGGGCCGCCCCCCATGTAAGCGCCGCGCAACGAATAACCAGGAACGAAGAACGAAGAACGAAGAACGAAGAACGAAGAACGAAGAACGAAGAACGAAGAACATTATGGGGTGGGGGCGTGGAGAATTCAGATTTCAGATTCATGGTAAACCAGAAAATAAACAAGTTATGAAAGCACTTTTGCACAGAACTACCATTTCAGCACTGCTGATTGTATTCACCTGCCTGCAGGCAGCAGGACAGGGGAGCACCACCCTCAGTATCGAAGAGATAATGAAGGGAAACGAATTCGTCGGTAACCTTCCCGACCAGATACAATGGTATAACCAGAGCGATGCGGTGTATTTCACCTGGAATCCCGATAATAAGCCCTCGGGCGAGCTCTATGGCTATAATTTCAGAACGAAAACACTGGCTGTAGCTGATGCATCTACGCGTGAATCTTTCCTGCCGGGCGGAATTGTATATAACAGCGACCGCACCAGGATGCTCTATGTCAGCGGCGGCAACCTGTTCATAAGGGAGGTGAAGAATGGCAAGGTCACACAGCTTACCAACACACTCGAGACTATAAGTTCACCACGTTTCTCACGCGATGGAAAAGAGGTTGTCTACCAGTCGGGTGGCAACCTTTTCCGCAGGGATATACAGACCGGTTTTGTTACTCAGCTTACCGACTTCAGGCAGGGTGCTGCCGCAACGCAGCAACAGGCAGCAGGAGGACTGTTTCAGCAGGGAAGCTGGGCGGTTCAGGGAGGTGCCACAGGTGCAGCACGCCAGACAGACGTGGTGACTGACCAGGATCGATGGCTCAGGCAACAGCAGGTACAGCTGTTTGACTACTTAAAGCCACGCCGGCAAACCGGGGGACAGATGTCAATGGCAAGGGGACAGCAGAACACGGCTGCCGTGCGCAGCGAACGGCCAAGGACAATCAACCTTGGAGAGGGCGGAGCTTCCGGCATCAATATATGTCCCAATATGAGGTTTGTAACCTGGAATACCATTGAAAGGCCTTCAATATCAGCGCGTAACACCATAGTCCCAAGTTATGTTACAACTTCGGGGTACACTGAAAGCACAAACACCAGGGCAAAGGTTGGCTCCCCGCTGACCAAAACCGGATTGTCGGTTTATGACGTTGAGAAAAGGACTCTCATTAAGGTGGAAACATCTGATATACCTGGCATAAGGGATGTGCCTGAGTATATGCGCGACTATGGTTTTACTGCCAGGGAATTTGACGAGGACAGGGATGTGAGCTTCGGCAGCGTAATATGGTCTGAGGATGGCCGGTATGCAGTGGTGAGCATCACCTCGCATGATTATAAGGACAGGTGGATAATGCGCCTGAACCCGGAAACGGGATCCCTGTCACTGCTGGACCGTCAGCGCGATGAGGCCTGGATAGCCGGTCCGGGCATAAGCAGCCGGCAGATCGGCTTCATGCCCGATAACCGGAGGGTATGGTTCCAGTCGGAAGAGAGCGGCTATTCACACCTCTATACAGTCGATGTGGAAACTGGAGAGAAAAGAGTACTGACATCCGGCAAGTTTGAGGTATACAATCCTTCATTGTCGCTCGATGAGAAGTGGTGGTATTTCTCATCCAACGAGGTCCATCCGGGAGAGAAGCACTTCTATCGCATGCCCGTCGACGGGGGAGCAAGGACCAGGATAACATCCATGGAGGGAGGCAATGAAGTATCGATGTCGCCCGATGAAAAATGGCTCGCCATACGATATTCGTATTCAAACCAGCCATGGGAGATATATGTCATGGAGAACAGGCCCGGAGCCCAGGCTACAAGGGTAACCGAGTCGGTGACCGGGCAATTCGCGGCCTACTCGTGGAGGGATCCCGAGATAGTGACCTTCAGGGCACAGGATGGCGCCGAGGTTTATGCCCGGCTCTACAAGCCCGACGAAAATGTCAGGAACAGGGCTGCAGTCATCTTCGTCCACGGTGCCGGATACCTTCAGAATGTGCATAAGTGGTGGAGTCAGTATTTCAGGGAATATATGTTCAACAACCTCCTTGCCGACCTGGGCTATACGGTACTCGATATTGACTACCGTGGCAGCTCGGGCTACGGACGCGACTGGAGAACAGGTATCTACAGGTATATGGGAGGCAAGGACCTGTCAGATCATGTTGACGGAGCCCGCTGGCTCATTGCTAATCATGGTGTGGAACCGGGAAGAATAGGATTGTATGGAGGCTCATACGGTGGATTTATCACCCTGATGGCCATGTTCAACCATCCCGACGTATTTGCAGCCGGCGGTGCTCTGAGATCAGTAACCGACTGGGCCCACTACAATCATGGTTATACGGCGAATATCCTTAACACGCCGGTAAATGACAGTATTGCCTACTACCGTAGCTCGCCCATCAACTTCGCACACGGACTAGAAGGAGCCCTGCTGATGTGCCATGGCATAATCGATGACAATGTCCATTTCCAGGATATAGTCCGGCTAACCCAGCGGCTCATAGAACTGGGCAAGGATAACTGGGAACTGGCTGTCTATCCGGTTGAGAGGCATTCGTTCACTGAAACCAGCAGCTGGGTGGATGAGTACAAGAGGATACTGAAGCTGTTTAATGAGACTCTTTTGAAATAGTTTCAGGGTTCAGGGTTCAGGGTTACTCCCTTCGGTCGTGAGCTCGACCGGCTGTTGCCGGTCTCGGTTCAGGGTTACTCCCTTCGGTCGTGAGCTCGACCGGCTGTTGCCGGTCTCGGTTCAGGGTTCCTTCCTTCGGTCGTGAGCTCGACCGGCTGTTGCCGGTCTCGGTTCAGGGTTCCATTTTAACCGGCAATTCCTGGTACCCGGTACCTGATACCCGATACCTTTGACATGCGGGCAAGGGATATCAGTATGAAAACAAATACTATGATCTTCTAGAAGAGCAATTCTGCCTTGAAAACGGTTACTGCCTGGCCCGATATAAGCACCCGGTCGCCGGCAAGGGCAACCTTGAGTATTCCGCTGCGCTCAGATACCTGGTGCGAGATGAACTCAGTGTTTCCGGTTTTACGATGCCAGAAGGGTACAAGAGCGCAGTGAGCCGAACCAGTAACGGGATCCTCGTCAATACCGATGGATGGTGCAAAGCACCTGACACAAAAATCGAAGTTGGTCTCCGACGAGGGAGCAGTGATCATCAGATGCCCCATCTCCGAATGCCTCATAGCACCGAAGTCGGGTCTGGCCCGCCTGACCTGGTACTCACTGTTCAGAAATGCCAGAACCCAGCCGTTGATGCTGCTGTATAACTCAACAGGCTTTATCCCTGTTATCTTCTCGAAATCCCTGGGTACCTCAACGGGTATCAATGGGTAGGTAGGGAAATCCATTGTTAACCAGGAACCCATCTTTTTAACCTTCAGGTCACCGGAGATTGAACCGAATACTATTTCGTCACCGGGTTTTACAAAACCGGCTTCATACATAATATGAGCAGCTGAAAGGGTTGCATGGCCGCAGAGTTTAACCTCGGCTTTGGGCGTGAACCACCTTATTGAAAATCCTTTCCTGCCCGGTACCACAAAGGCTGTCTCCGAAACATTCATCTCAGCGGCGACATTCTGCATCCAGTCGGCAGGGGTATGCTCGTCGGCAATAACCACACAGGCAGGATTGCCGGTGAATGGTTTCGTGGTGAAGGCATCCACCTGAAATATTGTCTTCATTCTGGTTATGTGTTGATACAATTGACAAGATAGCAAAAAATGATGTTTCAGGGGACCGTTCACCGATAAAAACCGGCCATTCACATAATTTATTGTTCAATTAACTGTCGAAAACTTTCTAAACCCAATAAGTTTTATCATTTTTGCAGCCTTATTGTCAACCACTCATGAACGAATGTAAAAACAGGATTGTGGAGGAGGCAGCAATAATGTTCCGTAACTGGGGCATAAGGGCTGTTACGATGGATATGCTGGCATCAAATCTTGGCATATCAAAGAGAACAATCTACGAAACTTTCCGTGACAAGGATGAGTTGCTGGAATCTGTTCTGAGGTGTATGGAGGAAAAGAGGAAGGAGGTCATCGTTAAAGCTCTTGATGAATCGGAAAATGTAATCGAGGCGATCTTCAGGCTTCTCAGGTTAACCGGCGACCATTTCAGGAACATGAATCCCGCCTTCTATGTCGATATGAAGAGGTATCAGCATGTGCTCGAGAAAAGTGGAATTTGTCTTACACCTGACCTTTCGGGCTCGATGGCCATTGTTGAGAGGGGTATTGCCGAGGGGACTTTTCGTTCCGATATCAACCTTGAAATTATCAACAGGGGTATGTATGGAGTTTTCAGGCTTACCGGTGACTTTGAACTGTTTCCTTCAGCTGATTTCTCGAGACAGGAGATAGTAGCCAATGTTTATCTGAGCCTTATCAGAGGCATATGCACTACGGAGGGTTGCGGACTAATTGACAAACATCTGGCTGAAACAGGTATCAATATTTAAACAATGAAACTTAATAAATAATGAGAACAGAGATTTTACGAATGGTAAATATGAAATGGCGGTTGTTGGCATTGTTTGCTGTTGTGCTTTCAATGTCGCCGGGGCTTTCAGGGCAGACGGTGCCGGAGGAGCTTAGCCTGTCACTTTCAGAGGCCCGGGAATATGCTGTACGGAACAATCTTGTAATAGCATCGGCCCGATATGAGATCAAGGCTTCAAGACTGACGCTATGGGAGACAATCTCGGCAGGGCTGCCACAGGTAAACGGAAGTGCATCGCTCAATGATAACCTGAAACTGATGACAACACTGCTTCCGGGAGAATTTTTTGGTCAGCCGGGGGTCAAGATCCCGGTACAGTTCGGATCGAAATACAACTCCAGCTTTGGGGCACAGGCCTCAATGCTGCTTTTTAATGGTCCATACCTGGTGGGTATACAGACTGCCTCGCTCGCCAGGGAACTGGCAGACATGGGTGTTGAAAAATCGGAGCAGGATATCTCAGAATCGGTAATGATGAGCTATTACCTGATACTGATATCGGAAGAGTCGTTGCGCATACTCGACGGTAATATTGAGGCCCTCAACGAAACCCTGCGTTCCACAAGGGTAATGCTTGCAGCAGGTATGGCAG
Organism: Bacteroidales bacterium; assembly: GCA_034004335.1. Lineage (GTDB taxonomy): Bacteria > Bacteroidota > Bacteroidia > Bacteroidales > VadinHA17 > SLNP01. The sequence continues at coordinate 5,290 of JAVEWX010000108.1, forward strand.
AGGAGACTGATGTTGACCAGATGGTTTCAAATGTGTCGATGATGCAGAATACAAGGAGCTCAATGGAGAGAACCCTGGAGCTCAACTATAATATGATGCGTTTCCAGCTGGGTGTAACGCCGGAAACGAAAATAATACTGACAGAAACACTTGAGTCGGTTGTGGAATCGACGGACGTTCAGGGAGTCCTTGACAAGGCACTCGACCTGAACAACAACGTAGATTACAGGTTGTTGCAGGGCAGTGAGCAGATGACAGAGCTCTCTCTGAAGATGCAGAAATCTTCAGTTCTTCCTACCCTTTCAACATTTTATTCATATTCCAAAAGCGGAATGGGAGATAAGCTTAATGATCTTCAGTGGTTTCCTAATTCAATCCTGGGATTCCAGCTCTCTGTTCCAATTTTTGCGAGCGGCGACCGTTACTTCAAGATCCGCAAGGCGCAGATTGAACTTGAAAAAGCCCGCACGGGAAGGGAGCTGATGACCGAGCAGATGTTGTTGCAGGAGAAGCAGCTGAGGTATAACCTGGTGAATGCCAGGGAGCAGTACAACCTCCAGAAGGAAAATATTGAGGTATCAAAAAGAATCTATGGCAGTGTGGTAAACAAATACCGGCAGGGTATGGCTTCAAGCCTGGAGGTGACCCAGGCGAATGCCAATTACCTGCAGGCCGAGAACAATTACCTGAGCGCACTGATGACCCTGCTGCAATCAAAAATAGCGCTCGACAAGCTGTTGGGTAGTATATAAAACAGGTTAAACAATTAAAGATACAGATAATGAAAACTATCAGAGTACTATCAACGATAGCAATTACTGCTTCAATACTAGCAGGATGCACATCACAGGTAAACAGGGAAGCCCAGGCGACCGGAGCCGTGGCTGAAGACCAGGCGCTGCCGGTAAAGGTGACGGAACTCAAGAAAACAACCATTGCCCGGTCAATTGATTTCACGGCTACCGTACAACCCTATGAGGAGGTTAATATGAGTCCTTCCACTCCCGGACGTATTGACATGATATATGTTGAAGTGGGCGACCGGGTAGGGAAGGGAGACAAACTGTTCCTGATGGATCGCACCCAGCTTATGCAGGCAAGGATCCAGCTTGCAAATCTCGGGAAGGACCTTGCCAGGCTTGACACACTGTTGAGTACCGGCAGCACCAGGCAGCAGCAGTATGACCAGGTAAAGGCGCAATACGATGTCCTTAAGTCCAATGTGGATTTTCTTGAGGAGAACACTCTCCTTGAGGCTCCATTCAGCGGTATCATAACCGGACGTTACTTTGAGTCGGGTGAGATGTACTCGGGAGCCCCTACTGCTGCCAGTGGTGGCAAGTCTGCGATAGTAACACTCATGCAGATTAATCCGGTGAAGGTTACCATTAACGTGTCGGAACAATATTTCACCCAGGTCACCAGCGGCATGCCCGCCAGGATTACCTCCGACATATTCCCGGGTGAAGTGTTCTCAGGCAGGGTCAATCTGGTATATCCTACCATAAACGCTTTAACACGTTCATTCCAGGCAGAAATCGAGGTTCCCAATAAAAGTGAGAAACTGAGGCCCGGCATGTTCGTGCGGGTTGCCATGGACCTTGGAGAGGTTGAAACGTTCGTGGTTTCTGCCAGTGCGGTGCTGGTGCAGGAGGGAACCAACATCAGGTATGTCTTCGTTGAGGAGAACGGCGTTGTCAACCGGGTTGAAGTTGCCCCCGGCAAGAGGTATGATGATATGATCGAAATCATCTCAGAGAAACTGGCTGAGGGAGCCCGTATCGTAACACAGGGCCAGTCAAGGCTGACATCAGGAGATAAGGTAGAAGTAGTAAGGTAGTTACCATTTAGATTTAAAACAATGAGTATTTATAAGAGTGCAGTAAAGAGACCGATAACCACTATCCTTATCTTCGTGGGGCTGGTGGTGATGGGTCTGTATTCGCTTATACAGCTTCCCGTTGATCTTTACCCCGAGATTGAACTACCGTTCGTATCGGTGTTCACCCAATACCCCGGAGCAAGCGCCTCCGACATAGAAACCAACATCACCAGGCCGGTGGAGGATGCCCTCAACTCGGTGAGCAACCTTAAGGAGATAACCTCCACATCGAGCGATAATGCATCAGTAATATTCCTGCAGTTCGAATATGAGACCAATCTCGATGAAGCCACGAATGAGATCAGGAGTTCGCTGAGCTTCATTGAGCAATTCCTGCCCGAGGATGCCCAGAATCCGGTAATACTGAAGTTCAACTCGAGCATGATGCCCATAATCTTCTATGCGATTACCGCACGGGAGAGCTATGCAGGGCTCGAGAAGATACTCGATGAAAGAATAGTCAATCCGCTCAACAGGATTGAAGGGGTTGGCTCAGTAAGCCTTGCGGGTGTGCCGGGCCGTTCAGTTTATGTCGATATTGATCCGAGGCGTATGGAGGCCTATAACCTTTCGGTCGAGCAGATTGGCAATATCCTGAGGGCGGAAAACCTCAACATGCCTGCGGGATACATTGAGATGGGACAATATGACTATCCCCTGAGGATCCAGGGCGAGTTTCCCGAGAGTGACATCATAAGGAATATTGTCGTTGGAAGCTTCAATGGCAATAACATTTACCTGCGCGACGTGGCCGAGGTTCGCGATACTATAAGGGATTCAAGGCTTTTTGAACAGGTAAACGGTGAGCAGGGTATGAGGCTTTTCGTCCAGAAACAATCGGGAGCCAATACCGTGAAGATAGCAGAAGAGATTGACAGGCAGCTTACGGAACTGGTGAAAACACTGCCACCTGATGTTGAGATAGAGAAGATATTTGATACGTCGGAGTTTATCAGGGGGTCGATCAACAACCTTACCACCACCCTGATGTATGCGGGTATTTTCGTGATATTCATTGTGCTTTTCTTCCTTGGTCGGTGGAGGGCTACTATTATAATAATACTTACCATACCGATATCGCTCATTGTGGCATTCATCTACCTGTTTATCACCGACGCGTCGATAAATATCATCTCTCTGTCGTCACTGTCAATTGCTATCGGGATGGTGGTTGATGACGCCATAGTGGTACTTGAGAACATTACGAGACACATAGAAAGGGGAAGCCGGCCGCGCGAAGCTGCCATCTACGCAACCAACGAGGTGTGGCTGGCGGTAATAGTCACAACCTTAACTGTGGTGGCGGTCTTCCTGCCGCTGACCTTCGTAAGCGGACTTACCGGCGTTCTATTCAGACAGCTGGGTCTTATCGTTACAATAACTACAGTTACTTCTACCATCGCTGCCATTACCCTTACACCCACACTAAGCTCACTTATGCTGCGCCTCCGCCCGAAGAAGAAAAAGTCGGGCATAATGAGTTACGACGGCACCGTAAGGGTTGCGCTCGACTGGTTCGACATCTTCTATGAAAAAACACTGAGATGGGCCCTGCGGCATAAAACTTTTGTAACCGGGTTCTCAATAGTATTCTTTATAGCATCGATGTTGCTGTTCACGGTGATAGGCACAGAATTTGTCCCCGAGGCCGATGAGTCGCGTTTCAGCGTCAGTGTTGAACTTCAGACGGGAACCAGGGCCAACCAGACGGTGCTTACAACGGAGAAACTGACCAACCTCATACGTGACCGTTATCCCGAGGTAAACCTTATCTCTTCATCGACAGGATCATCAGATGCAGGGGGATTTGAACAGCTGTTCAGCGCCGGAGGGACCCATACCATAAGTATGACAGTAAGGCTGAAGGATGTTGAGGAGCGCGACAGGACAGTATGGGAGATAGCCGATGATCTGAGGGAACAGCTGAAGGTTTTTCCCGAAATAATCAACTATTCGGTGTCGACGACCGGAGGTGGAGGAGGAATGTTCGGTTCTAGCGGAGTAGCAGTTGAGGTATACGGCTACAATATAGAAGAAACCAACTACGTGGCTTCCCAGCTTGCCGGGAAAATTGAGAAAATCGAGGGAGCGAGGGATGTGCAGGTAAGCCGGGATAAATCAAAACCTGAACTGCAGATAGTGCTCAACCAGGAGAAGATGATCATGCATGGTCTGAATACGGCTACAGTTTCGACAATCGTAAAAAACAGGGTAGCCGGGTTGACCGCCACAAGGCTACGGCAGTTTGGCGATGAATATGATGTGATTGTCAGGTACAGGCGCCAGAACACCAACACTATCACGGAAATTGAGAATATAGGCATTATGAATCCCCAGGGCCAGATGGTCAGGCTTGCGGAAATTGCCGAGATAAAGGAATACTGGTCTCCGCCCAATATTGAGAGGAAGAGGAGGGAAAGGATCGTATCGGTTACGACAACCCCATACAAGAGACCCCTTAACGAACTCAACGCCGACATACAAAAGGCTATTTCTGAGGTTGATATCCCGGCAGGTGTGCAGGTGAAAATATCCGGGGCCATCGAAGAGCAGATGGAAGCGTTCATGGACCTTGGGCTGCTGATGGTGCTTAGCCTGATACTCGTGTATCTTGTCATGGCATCTCAGTTCGAATCGCTCAAGATGCCCATGATAATTATGTTCTCAATTCCATTCGCCTTCTCCGGCGTGGCTATAGCACTGTTTCTGACTAAAACATCCCTGAGCCTTATCTCGGGCATAGGGGCGGTGATGCTGATAGGCATTGTGGTCAAGAACGCAATAGTGCTGGTAGACTTCATCAACCTGATGCGCGAAAGAGGCATGGAACTGTATGAAGCAGTAGCTGTGTCGGGTCGCTCGCGTCTCAGACCGGTACTCATGACCTCACTTACGACAATGCTTGGCATGCTCCCGCTGGCACTAAGCAAGGGAGAAGGATCTGAAATATGGAGCCCGATGGGTATAGCAGTTATCGGAGGACTCCTGTTTTCAACCTTTGTGACCCTGGTCATCGTCCCTGTTGTCTATGTGCTCTTTGCCCGCAGGGGTGAACGTGATAAACTCAGATCGATGCGCAGGGATCTGGCTTTCCTGGATGAGTAGCGTAATATCGGCATGTGGCCCGGAAACTTAATCCGGGCCGCAACTCCGATTATCAGTAAAGGTTATGAATATATTATAAAAACATTACAACGATATGAAGGCAATAATGATAATATACAACCAGGCACTGACCGAGAAGGTCGACTACATGCTTACCAGCATTAAGGCAAGAGGATACAGCATGGTGGAGAATGTGCAGGGTAGGGGCTCGGAGACAGGAGTGCCTCACCTGGGCACCCATACATGGCCCGAAA
>JAVEWX010000109.1:0-10315 GCA_034004335.1 Bacteroidales bacterium
TTCTGGAACAGCGAGTACCCCTATATCGACACGGTGCCAAACCAGGTAGCAATCCTTCAGGGGTGCGGATACATTCCTGTTGCAGCTTTTATATTACCGCCCGAGTGCTGGAGCGACGAATTCTACCTGCCGCAGGCAGCCGCCCAGGAGCTTTTCCTGGCAAAACACCGGGGCAACAGGAGCGCTGAGGACCTCATCGCCGGCATGCGCCACGAGGCCGATCTCTTCAACCGTTACGGCGAATATTACGGCTACACTTTCTTCATCGGCAAGAAACCCTGATCTCGGAAATACACTGCTCTCAGCCCTTTGCTCTGCGCTCAGTGCAGCGGCGCAGTCGCCACCAATTACCGATCACCCTTCTCTATGCGCGGCGCAGCTGTCTGTCTTTGCCCCATGTGGCGGACCCTGGCTTGAAAGATCTGTCTGTTAGTTCTTTATGAAGATTTTTAAGGTTTTTTCTTTACCTGAATCAAACATAATGGAATAAGTTCCTTTGCTCAGATGGCTGACATCAATATATTTATTGGCCATAGTCTTCCTGAGGATCAGTTTTCCTTGTATGTTGAAGATTGAGTATTCGGCACCCTGAGTGATCCCCTCAACATTTAGGATATCGGTGGCAGGATTAGGGAATATTTTTACCATATCCGAACCGGGATCAATTACATCAGTTGTTGTGCCACTCTGGGTAACCGTTATGACCTTATCAGGTAATCCTGCCGATGAAACGGTTACGGTGGCCATCCTCTCGGATCCGGTGCTGTTTTCTGTTGCTGAAAGCAGTATAACTGCATCTCCGCTTCCGAATGTTGTCCAGACGGTGAGCCAGCTTTCAGATGAAGATATTGTCCAGTTGAGGTTCGAGGTAATGGCAAAGTAATTTGTGCTGTTCTCAGGAGCCTCAATATTCAGGTTGTTGGATGATACATTAAGTACCATGATTTCCGATAAAGGTCTGCACCATACACCTGCGGCAGTCCCGGCATAAAGACTATCTCCTTTTGCTTCAAGTGTCAGGGCTATTTTTGCCCCACCCGCCAGTCTGCTGTTCACCGCCGTCCAGTTTTGACCCTTGTCAGCCGAAAAGAATACTCCTCCTCCTTCCGTGGCTACAAATATGCATTCGCCTGTAACTGAAAAATCAGTTGGATAGTATTTTCCGATCTCTTCAGTGTTGATTTCTGCCCAGTTGTTACCATAGTCTGTCGAAAGGTAAAGTGACTCATCTTCATCATTCTCGGCAAAGAGCCATGAACCTCTTGCCATAACTGAATACCCATACTCAGATGAAGGCAGGCCTGCACTAATGCCGATCCAGTTTATTCCGTTGTCGTCCGACCTTAACAGGCCGTTCGCGAATGTGCCTGCAAAGATCTTATTATCAATGAAACCAATGTTTTTAATTCCGGTCTGGTCGGTAAATACCTGTGTCCACGACGAACCCAGGTCTGACGATCTGAAAACACCCTCCCACGACCAGGCGTATATGTCATTACCGTTTGTCTCCATCGACCAGATTTCTGAGGGAAGTCCGTTGTTCGCTTCTGTCCAGTTATCCCCGTTGTCTGCAGTACGGTATATGCCGTATTCATCAGTATTTATGAACACCATATCGCTTGTCGACCTGATAGTGATGTCCTCTATCCAGGGTTTTGAGGGCAGGCCGTTATTTTTCATAACCCAGCTGTTACCGTTATCTTCCGAGAGGTGAAAACCCGAAGTTGATCCGGCGAACATTTTATTTCCTTTGGATGCAATTTCCCATACAATTCGGTTTGTCAGCCCGTTATTGCTCTCGGTCCAGTTCGATCCGTTATTATCTGTGATGAAGATCCCTTCACCATAGCTTCCGGCAAGGACTCTCGTTCCGCTTTTTGCCAGGGCAGACATCCTTGACAATGCCAGATCAGGTAAATTATTGTTTACTTCAGACCAGCTTGTTCCGTTGTTGGCGGAATAGAATATACCCTTACCCTGAGAAGTAATAAAAACGCTTGTCCCGCTGATAAGTATATCTCTTAAATTCATTTCTGAACCTGTTCCCGGGGGTAGATTCCCTGTAATGTCTGTCCAGCTGAATCCGCTGTTTGTTGTTCTGTAAAGGTTTGAATAAGTTCCCGCGATTATTGTAGCCCCGTTGATTGCCAGTGATGTGAAGTTATCATTTTCCGGCAAGCCGTTAGCCAGTTTTGTCCAGTTTTCGCCCTCGTCATATGTGAGATAGACTCCGTCTTGTGTAGCAGCATATATGTTTGAACCACTTGCTGCCAGAGAATTTACATAAATGCGATCATCTCCCAGACCATTGTTGACCTGCTTCCAGGTCAGGCCGTAATCCATAGATATGTATACCCCATTTCCGCTTGTTCCCGCAAACAGTATTGTGTCGCTGATTGCCAGGGAATATACTCCCAACCCGTCACCCGACAGTCCCCTGGAAACCGGAGACCAGCTGTTTCCCTCATCGGTGGAGACATAAACTCCTGCACCATCAGTGGCGGCAAATATTTTGTTTCCGCTCACAAGGACATCATTAACAAAAAGCACCATTAAATCGGAGGATAATAAACCCTTATTGACCGGTGTCCATGTAGCACTGTTGTCTTTCGAAATGAAGACCCCGGCACCATAAGTTCCGACATAAATATTATTTGTCAGAGGATCAGCGGTTATAGAATTTATGAATCCCCCATAGAGGCCAGAGTTCATCGATTTCCATTCCCCGTTCTCGTCCTGGTAAACGGTTAAAAGTATGTCCTCGAATCCGCTGCTTGAGACCGTTACCGTTGCCTTCCTGGGTTTGGCTGAAGGAGATGCCGTCAGTGTGACTGTGGCATTTCCCGATCCGGAGGATACATTTGGTGACAGCCACGGTTCAGAGCTGGAAATTGTCCAGCTGATTTTGGAGGAGATATTGAAGCTTGCTTTCCTGTTGTCTGAAGCGCCTATCTCAAGGGTTCTGGCAGATACAGAAAACCATTTATCCTCTGCGGAATATTTAAGCAGCTCATAACCAGCACCTTCAAGATTTCCTGAGAAATATAGATTTTGATTGACCTGGGTGAAGTTGCCGGTAAATATAATTGGCTTTTCATCGGCCTTAACGATGTCATTGCTGCTGCCATCGAGATAGAAAAGATAATCTTTACCATCATCTTCCATTGCAGAAAAGATCAGCTGATCTTCAAAAACAAATAATCCCCTGGGATTGGATGAGGTGTTCCCCGAAGCAATGTCACTGATCCTGTGTGTTCCCTCCCCGGTACCGTCACTGACCCACAGCTCCTTGCCATAGTCAGGATCGAGGGCAGAGAAGTATACTTTACCATTGAAGTAGGTGAATTCGGTAGGAGTTGAACTCTCTGAACCCGGATAGATATCCTTGAGCATTATGGTTCCTTCCGGTGTCCCATCACTCTTATATGGTTCAATACCGTTTGTACCGTTATTTGCCAGGAAATACAGGCTGCCGCTGATGTTTTTCAAATTCTGCGGATAGCTGGTCCCCTCGCCCGGGAAGATATCCTTGACAAGAACAGTGCCTTCGGCTGTTCCATCACTTTTCCATAGCTCCGTCCCAAGTTCAGTTGTGGCAGTGAAGAAAAGAAATCCATTGACATTGGTGAGGTTTCGAGGATAGCTGGAGTCGGTTAGGTTAATATCTTTTACGGCATATGTTCCTGCTTCTGTTCCGTCACTTCGCCACAGTTCATAACCACCAGAGGAATGTGAATTTCCCGCGAAATAGAGGATATCATTTATTTCAATCAGGGATGTTGAAAATACTCCATCTCCCACATCAGGCACAATATCTTTAACTATTTGTGTCCCGGCTTCGGTGCCATCACTCTTCCATAATTCCCTCCCGTGAATATCATCATAAGCAAAGAAATAGAGTAATCCGTTCATGCTGACAAGGCTGGTTGGATCAGATGATTGTACTCCGGGGTATATGTCCTTGACCATCATTGTCCCTGATGGAGTGCCGTCGCTCTTCCACAATTCTTTACCTTCAGTTGCATTCACTGCAGAAAAGTAGTAGAGACCATTATGTTCTGTAAGATAATACGGCCCGCTGGATCCGGTACCGGGGTATATATCCTTTAGGAGCACCGTTCCTGCAGCTGAGCCGTCGCTCCTCCATAGTTCCAGGCCTGAAATACCGTCATTTGCCCTGAAAAGCAACCCTCCATTCATGTTAACCAAATTGTATATAGCTGAGGATTGATTTTCGGGATTGATATCCTTTATGCAGATTGTTCCGGCAAGAGTCCCGTCGCTTCTCCACAGTTCTGATCCTTTCGTTCCGTCATCTGCCCTGAAAAGCAGTATGCCGCCGGCGTTGAAAAAGATTTCGGGAATTGATGAACCGCTGCCGGGGTTGATATCCTTAACAATCTTTGTCCCTGCAATGGTTCCGTCGCTTTTCCATAATTCTATGCCGCTTGTGCCTGATGCTGAATTGAAATAGAGGGTCCCGTTAATATCGGCGAGGTGTTTCGTGCCGATGATATCAGAATCCGGAAAAAGGTCGTTGAGCATATATGTTCCTGCTGGTGTGCCGTCGGTTGAGAACAGCATTTTCCCCATAAGGTAGTGATCGGCGATGAAGAAAAGCCGGGAGCCTGACACTGTAAGGTTGATCGGATTGGCGGATTCAGCTCCCGGATTGATATCAGTAACCATGGTTGTTCCGGCTTCCGTTCCGTCGCTTTTCCATACCTCGTAACCGTTAGTTCCGTCGTTACCGGCAAAGTGCAGAATGCCGTTGAGATTTGTCAGCTGGGAGATGCATGGATATAAAGGGTTTGATGATGATGAGTTTATTGTTTTAACCAGGATGGTACCTGCCTCAGTACCGTCAGTCTTCCACAGGCCCTCTCCGGCGCCCGGATAAAAATATGTGAAATAGACGGTGCCATTGATCTCTTTCAGAAATGCTATGTCAGAATTTGAATATCCCGTATGGGTATCCTTTATCATTAGAGTACCAGCCTCTGTACCGTCGCTTTTCCATAACTCAGTTCCATAATCTTGGGTTCGTGCCTTGAAGTACAGGGTGCCATTTACATTCAGCAGCTTAATTGCCAGTCTCTCTGTAATACTGCAATAATTATAATTTGAATATGGCATATTTACAATACCCGATGAACCGGGGAAAATATCCTTAACCATATATGTTCCGTCAGCAGTGCCATCAGATCTCCATAATTCTAATCCTGAAACATAGTCATTGGCAAAGAAATATAGGATTCCATTTGATACTGTAAATGAGTACGCTTCAAAACCCGTTGATCCGGCGGCAATGTCTTTTACCATATAGGTCCCTGATTCGGTGCCATCGCTTCTCCATATGGACCTTCCATTTACCGCATCCGTACCTATGAAGTAGAGAATGCCGTTAATATTTATCGGATTACTTCCATAATTAACTAACACATTACTGAACATGACCATTCCTCCGTAGCCACCCGGAATTATGTCTTTAACTAAATATGTCCCCTCTTCTGTTCCGTCACTTACCCATAATTCTCTTCCGTGCAATTCATCTGCAGCGCCGAAGAAAAGCCTGCCATTTACATTTGTCAGATGGAATGGATTGCCAGAGTTATAGCCGGGCCAGATATCCTTTATCATGTATGTACCCTCTTCCGTTCCGTCAGTTCGCCACAGCTCAGTTCCATACTGTGCATTGTTGGCACTGAAGTATGTAATAGCTCCTATCTGTATAAAGTTATCAGCCCCGGAGTAAGCCGGCTGGGTATTGATGTCCTTAACCAGGGAGATCTGTCCTGAGGCCGCAGCAAAGGCAATGCTTAAAATTGTAAGGATCAGGGGAAATTTTTTCATGTCCGTAGGTTTTTTGTCAATGATCAGATTTTAACTCTCATTATATTAATCAGATGTGATAATATTCAACCCGGAACAAAAGGGTAGTCTAAATTTAGACAAATTTTTAATTTTCACATATCCTTTGTGAATTTCAGTAACGAGTTCCGACTACTTTATGGCGGGCTCACGATCAGCAGGAGCATTCCTCACACCCCACCCTTTTAACCTTCCCCTCCTCATCAACTGTTATATTGTATATTTGTAAAAATCCAGTAACCCGAACCCCGCAACCCGCAACCCGCAACCCCATGACCCCCACACCAACCAAAATCCTCTCCACCCGCGACATCCTCACCCTCGTCACAATGGATGAAGCCATCGATGTCATCGCCAAAGCCTTCGAAGACCTCTCCCGTGGTCGCTATGTAATGCCCCTGAGAACCGTCAACGACATCGGTCCCGGGGAAATAGCCTCATTCTACAAACCCTGCTGGCTCCCCTCCGGACAGTCCCTCAGCGTAAAACTCCTCAGCCAGCTCAAAAAGAGCCATCCAAAACATATCCCCACCATCCGCGGCCTGATAATCCTAACCGACACAGAAACCAACAGCATCAAAGCCATCATGGAAGGCGCAATCCTCACGGCAATCCGAACAGGCGCCGCCTCGGGCGTGGCAACAAGGCACCTGTCCCGCGAAGATTCCTCAGTTCTTGCTGTTTTTGGCGCGGGAACCCAGGGATATACCCAGTTCGAAGCAGTCTGCAGTGTAAGAGACATTACGGAAGCATATATCTATGACCGTAACCGGAAGACCGCCGAACGGTTCGCTGAGCATTTCAGGGGCAAATTCACGTGCAACATCAGTGTAGCCGACGATCTCTCATTCCTCCACCACGCAGATATAATCTGCACCGCAACGCCATCCGACAAACCTCTTTTCACAACAGAATCACTGAAAGCCGGAGTCCATATCAACGCTGTTGGCTCATACAATCCACAGATGCAGGAACTACCGGGCGACCTCTTCTCAAAGGCATTCTTAGACGTCGATCATGAGGAGTCGTGCTTCAGCGAGAGCGGCGACCTGATCAATCCCCTGAAGCAGGGGAAGCTGAATATGGATAACTACCGTGGAGAAATCGGCAGCCTGGTGGCCGCCGAAACCATCGGCCGGACTACCTCCGAAGAGATTACCCTCTTCAAGACTGTCGGCACCGCCGTGCAGGATCACGCAATTGCTGAGTTTGTCTACTCCAGGGCCATAGAGCTTTACTGTGGTAACGATTTTCAATTTTAGGAACCATGAACCCTCCTGTAAGTATCTTTAACGATGTGCTCGGACCGGTTATGCGTGGTCCCTCAAGTTCGCACACCGCTGCTGCATACCGCATCAGCTCTCTCGCCTCTCAACTGGCTGGTGATAAGGTAAAAACCTTTATGGTCGATTTCAGCACCGACGGATCGCTGGCCACTACTTACAAAGGCCAGGGTTCGGATATAGGAATAGCCGGCGGAATACTCGGCTGCGAAATGGAGTCAGACAATATCGTCAATTCAATACGCCTCGTCAGGGAGATGGGTGTCGATCTTCAGTTCCGAATAAGCGACTATGAAAACGATCACCCCAATACCTATAAAATAGCAGTAACCTCTTTCACCGGAACAACAACCGAAATAGTGGCAGTATCCACCGGCGGTGGAATGATCCGGCTGAGGGAACTGAATGGCTTTCGGGTGAATGTTCTCGGTGGATACTACGAATACTTCTTCTATGCCGGCAGCCTTCCCGAAAGCGACATCGCCGCAACCCGCGATTCTCTTATCACAAAATACCCCGGTTGCAACATCGAACTGGTTGATATCGCCTCAACAGGCGAATCTTTTCTGATCAACATAAAAGCATCAGAAGCCATCGACGGTAACCTCATCAGTAAGATAGCTGCCGGTTTAAATGCGCATAAAATCCAGGCTGCCAATCCTGTCCTGCCGGTCCTGTCGCGCGCTGACTGTGTGGTTCCTTTTACAAGTGCCTCTGAGTTGATCAAAATCCTTCCGGGTACACAGACCCAACTCTGGGAGATGGCTCTCTGGTATGAGTCGCAGCGCGGAAATATCGGAAAGGATGAGGTCTGGAACCTGGCCTCAGGTATTCTTAAGGTTATGCGTGCCTCGCTGGTAACCGGACTGGCAGGTACCTCATACAGCGACAGAATTCTCGGAAGGCAGAGCCATCTTGTCGATCAGGCTGTCGGGAAGGGGAGGATTCTTGATTCTCCTCTGATAAATACAGTCATCCGCAATACCACAGCCGTGATGGAGTCAAAAAGCTCTTATCAGCCCATCGTGGCTGCCCCCACGGCCGGCTCATGCGCCGTTGTTCCCGCGACTCTGCTCAGTTGCGCCGATCTGTATGGATTTACCGAAGAGGAGAGCATCAAGGCTCTTCTTGCTGCCGGTATGATAGGTGTCTTCATTGCTACCCGCAGCACCTTCTCCGCCGAGGTAGCAGGATGCCAGGCCGAATGTGGTGCTGCCAGCGCTATGGCGGCAGCCGGGGTGGTACAATTGCTCGGGGGTACCGCTCAGGAAGCATTGAACGCAGCCTCCTTTGCCCTGCAGAACCTGCTGGGACTGGTATGCGATCCTGTTGCCAAAAGGGTTGAGGTTCCCTGCCTGGGCAAGAATATCCTCGGCGCCACCAATGCCATTTCAGCTGCCAATATCACCATGTCCGGATTCGACACCCTGATCCCCCTCGACGAGGTAATCGACTCAATGGACAGTATCGGCCACTCTCTCTGCGACGAACTCTGCTGCACCGGCAAAGGCGGACTCTCCATCACCCCCGCAGCCAAACTGATTGAAGCAAAACTAAAAAAGCGATAACCCCACGCTCCATGCCCCACGCCCCACGCCCCATACGGGCCGCAGGCCTTTTACCGATTACCGATCACTGATTACCGAATACCTTTTTCCATGCCCCATGCGGGCCGCAGGCCTTTTACCGATTACCGATCACTGATTACCGAATACCTTTTTCCATGCCCCATGCCCCATGCTCCATGCCCCACGCTCCATGCGGGCCGCAGGCCTTTTACCGATTACCGATTACTGATTACCGAATACCTTTTCCCACGCCCCATGCGGGCCGCAGGCCTTTTACCGATTACCGATCACTGATTACCGAATACCTTTTTCCATGCCCCATGCCCCATGCCCCATGCTCCATGCACCCTGCATCCTGCACCCCATAACCCGTAACCCGCAACCCTTTTTAACCAGTAACCAGTAACCAGAACCGAGTCCGGTTTACCGGGCGAGCTCAACGGGACCAGAAGGCGAAGGTAATCAGAAATCAGAAATCCTCTGCTCCCTCTTCTCCTCCTCATCCTCACTTGCGATCTCCTTCAGCTTCTCCTCAACACGTCTCCGATTAAGTTTGTCTAAGTGTTGCTGTTTTTCTTCGGCCGTTTTACTTTCCCAGTGCCGCAGTATTTTGGCAAAAGCACTTTCGGCCTGCCCATCAGACTCCTGCCTGCCCTCTGCATCATTCATCTCATCATCACTTTTTCCCATAGCATTGATTTTCAAGGAATGACTAAAGATAAACAAAAACTCGATTACAACCTGGTCCCTGCGCTCTGAGCGGGCCGAAGACCCAAATTACCGATTACCGATTACTGATTACCGAATACCTTTTTCCACGCCCCACGCCCCACGCTCCATGCGGGCCTCAGGCCTTTTACCGATTACCGATCACTGATTACCGAATACCTTTTTCCATGCCCCACGCCCCACGCCCCATGCGGGCCGCAGGCCTTTTACCGATTACCGATCACTGATTACCGAATACCTTTTCCCATGCCCCATGCCCCATGCGGGCCGCAGGCCTTTTACCGATTACCGATCACTGATTACCGGATACCTTTTTCCACGCTACATGCGGGCCGCAGGCCTTTTACCGATTACCGATCACTGATTACCGAATACCTTTTCCCATGCCCCATGCCCCATGCGGGCCGCAGGCCTTTTACCGATTACCGATCACTGATTACCGAATACCTTTTCCCATGCCCCATGCCCCATACCGTTATGTCACTATGACATTACGCCACTATGCCCTTTACCCATGCCTCCCTTAAATCTTCATCACCCTGTGAACTGAGATGCTTCCATCGGCTTGTTTTACAATAATGAAGTAAATGCCAGCTGAAACAGAACTTAAATTGAGAGTCACCCTGTTGCTGTGTGCCTGAACTATTGTAACAAGTTGCCCCGACAAATTACGAACCTCCACTTCCTCTATTTCACTTTCTGAATCTACCTGCAACATACCGGTAAACGGATTCGGATAGAGGGTCACCCTGGCATCCGTGAAAAACTCCACAGATGTGGGAACACAATTTTCGCCAACCCTGTAGGTCAGATAGCTGGTAACAGCCATCCCTCCGGCAAAGGCAAACTTAGATCGGAAGAGCG
>JAVEWX010000110.1:0-10144 GCA_034004335.1 Bacteroidales bacterium
CAACCCGGCCGATGTTTTCATTCCAATCCTTCTGGCAACATTTTTTTCGACGCTGGCCGGACTGATAAGCGTGGCAGTGATGCAGAAGATAAACATTCTGAACAGGGTGGTGATGGCATACCTGGGCGGTATGACGGTCCTCATAGCCGGAATTATTTACTGGTTCAGCACGATGCCTCAGGAACAGATCATGAAGGTGTCAACCCTCACGGCCAACCTGCTCCTCCTGACAATTATAGTGATGTTTATCCTTCTCGCTGCCATAAAGAGGGTGAATGTCTACGACTCATTCATAGAAGGGGCTAAGGATGGATTCAGTATGGCGGTAAGGATTATCCCGTTTCTTGTTGCAATACTTGTGGCCATAGGTGTATTCAGGGCGTCGGGGGCCATGGACCTCCTCATCAGCGGCATCAGCGAGGCAGTGGCTGCCATCGGTCTCGATACGGGGTTTACCGAGGCCCTTCCCACGGCATTGATGAAACCTCTCAGCGGGAGCGGTGCCCGCGGACTGATGATTGATGCCATGACCACACACGGAGCCGATTCCTTCGTCGGACGACTGGCTTCGACGGTACAGGGGGCAACCGACACCACCTTTTATATTATAGCGGTCTATTTCGGATCGGTTGGAATCAGGAACACAAGGCATGCGGTAGGATGTGGGCTGATAGCCGATTTCGCAGGCATCATTGCCGCGATACTCCTGGGTTACCTGTTTTTTTCTTAACAGAACGGGAGGCGCTCCCCTTCGTCCTGAAGACAATAAACCCTGCAAGGGGTTCAAAGAGAAATAGATATGGCAAAGAAGACCAGAAGAGAATTCGCCAGGGATGTCGCAGCCATGATGGCAGCGACGGCTGCAGCAGAACTTACCCTGCGGCCTGCAGTTCTTCCTTTCACATCAACGGCTACCGCTCAGGAACGGGTTCAGTATAAGACCTTTACAGGTATTCAGATGAGTCCCCATACAATGCTTGACGAGGGTATCGACGAATGTCTCGATCTCATCGGTGGCAAGGCTGCTGTAAACGCAGTGTTTCCCTACAGCCATGCCTTCCACACCTCAACACTCGGCAAACCGTTGCGCGACCTGGCAACCGATCATGGCAAGGTTCCCCGCGACCTGCGAAACAGGGTTCCCGGAGTATGGGTAAAGCACCATGAACAGTTCTTTAAAAACACCATCCTCAGGGTCAAACCCATCGATGCAGCCCTGGAGTTCGCCGGCCGCGATCTTTTCAGTGAGATAAGGAGACCGGCCGACAGGAGGGGGATGAAGGTGTTCGCCCGCATCCTTGAGAGCTCTGGCCTTCATATAGAGAACTTCGACAGGGTGCTGACAGTTGATGTATACGGGAACCCGGGCCGCCAGGCATGCTGGAGTAATCCCGATTACGGCAGCTTCTGGGACGCGGTGGCAGAAGATATGTTCAGAAGCTACGATCTCGACGGTTTTCAGTGGGGAGCTGAAAGAATGGGACCCCTGATGAATATTATCCTGCCCTGGAATAATAATCCCCCGGCCTGTTTCTGTGGACACTGCATCAGTAGGGGCAGGTCGGTGAACATCGATCCCCTCAGGGCCCGCGAGGGTTACCGGCTTTTATTTGAGTATGTGCAGAAGCTGATGAGCGACGAGGATAAACCCGCTGAGGGAGTCTTTACCATCTTCCTGCGTCATCTTATCAGGTATCCCGAAATATTGTCATGGGAGTACCTGTACCGGCAGTCGAGAGAGGATATACAGAGGGGAATGTACCAAACCATCAAGAGAATCAGACCTGAGGCAATGGTCGGGTGGCACATCGATCATCAGCCTTCAAGCTGGGACCTTGTTTACAGGGCCGAGATGAGCTATGAGGAGATGGCCCCATACTCCGACTATATTAAACTGATACTCTACCATGCCGTCCTCGGCGGCCGGATAAGGTCGTGGTATCTCGAAAGATTCAGCAAAACAATACTGAGCGAGATTTCCCTTGAGCAGTCACTCGATCTATACTACGACCTTTTTGGCTATGACAAAAAGGTTGAACCGGGAGTTGACATGCTCTCCCGTGATGGTTTCTCCCCCGACTATGTTTACCGCGAGACTAAGAGAAGCGTTGCCTCCGCCGCCGGCAAAACGAAAATATTTGCAGGGATTGGCATAGATGTCCCCGGCAGTCCCCCCGACGATCCTGAAACCGTCTATGCAGCAACTTACCGGGCCATGGAGGCCGGTGCAGGCGGTATAGTCATCTCGCGCGAATATGAAGAGATGAAGGTGCCAAATCTCGAGGCCATCGGTCGTGCCATAAAAGACTGGAACGAAAGGAATAACTGAGACAGGGTTCGGGGTTGCTCCCTTCGGTCGCGAGCTCGCCCTGCTTTCGCAGGGCTCGGTTCAGATTTGCGTGTTACGTGTTCCGTGTTCATCGTTTATCGTTCTTCGTTATGGGTTGCCGGACGCCGGCTACCGGCTACCGGCTAACGGCTACCGGCTACCGGCTACCGGCTACCGGCTACCGGCTACCGGTCACCGATTTACCTAATACCGATCACCGAATACCCCATGCCCCATGCCCCATGCTTTTTCCTTTTTCCTTTTGACATATTATGACAATTCTCATTTCTATGTCAATAAAGGGTGTTACTTTTGCGGATATGAAATTTAGTGCATATTGAATATCCTAACTGAAACACACTGATTATGAAAAAGATTCTAACTCTTGTTGTACTGGCTGCAGCCATGATTATGGTATCATCATGTGAAAAGGATGATGAGCCGGAAAAAGTAATCGCCACAATCGGCGCACAGTCGAACACCACTACGGGAGGCTACTATTCCGTTGCCGAGAAAAAGGTCTACACCCAGGCCAATGCTTTTGCAAACCAGGACAAGGTTGATATTCTTTGCTTCTATGAGGCAGAAAGCGGTAACAACATTGCCCTGGCATCACCGGGTTCAGGAATTACCGGTATTTTTACCGGTGATGATGCCCCCGAGAACTGGACTACCCAGAACACAACCTATTTCCTCATCACAACACTTACAGCCTCCCAGTTTGATGCCATGGCAGAAACCGACGAACTGATTGTAACCTCGTTTGTGGAGGCTGATGCAAGAAAGAAGGCAAAGGATATGCAACCCGACATGGTAGTATCATTCAAAACCCAGGACGGAACCTATGGTCTCCTTAAGGTGATGGAGGTTACCCAGGGAGCAACCGGATCGGTTAAGTTCGAGGTTAAGATCAAGAAATAATCCTTCCGTACATTAATTAACCAGCCATGAAGAAACTGTTATTACTGTTTCTGGCATCGGTATTACTGATTACCGGGTGTACCAGGCCTACTGATGATCCGCTTCCGCCATTCCTCATATTCAGGGATGGTGAAGACCTTGCAGTAAACGGTATGGCTGTTCCCACGGGCGGACCATTGCTCTTTGGAATTTCCGGATCGGGTGGCGGTGGCAGTGCTATAACCAATATTACAATTACCCGTACTACCACGGCCGGAAAAACGGTTATGGCCGACGCAGGGGTCTATATTCCTGTGGGAGGCATAGATACGGTGTTCAATTTCGTTAAGAGTAATGCTGGAACCGAAACCTGGCGCTTCTTTATAATGAATTCCAACCGCGATACCGCGTCAGTGGCAATGACAATACTCCAGGGTGAGGGTTCGGCTTATGGCGAGATTAACCATTACCCTTCTATATTCATTGGTTATCAGTCAAATACCACATACCCAAATTTCATTGACCTGAGGAACGGAACGGGTTATACCCCTGCAGGTGTAAGTGGTCACGAAGGGGATATTGACCTCGCTGTGATATGGTATCTTACCTCAGGCAAGTCGTCTCCTACTCTTTCTTCCCCGTCTTACAGCTCGATTACCGGGTATTACCCCGACATAGCTTCGTGGCCGGTGAGGAACTCGACGGTGTTTGACTATAAGACCAGCGATGACAAGCTCATTTCAGTAGCCCAGTTTGATGCCGCGGTTAATGACAGCCTGCTTGTAGCAGGATTCAAACCTCAGTTTACCTCAGGCTGGTGCAAATTTGCCTTCAGTGGTAATGTGATACCGTTCAGGACTTCCGGCGGAAAGCATGGACTGATTAAGGTTATAAGTGCCGGAGAAACCGGTGATTCGTACATGGAGATAGCTGTAAAAGTTCAGAAATGATGGGTAAAACAATAATCAGAGGCCTGGCCGGAACCGTGATGATGTTACTTCTATCCGCTTCCCTGTACGGACAGTCTGTGATTAGGGGCGTGGTAGTCGAGGAGGGCAGCGGGAAACCGGTTGAGATGGCTGCAGTCGTCACAGCTGGGGGCAGGGGTTCGGTTACTGCTGCCGATGGTACATTCAGGCTTGAAACCAATGAGTCGGGCAGGGTGACTCTCACCGTAAGCTGCCTGGGCTATTCCCCGGTAAGGAGGGAGATAATGCTGCCACAGGCTTCAGGTGAGGTTGTCAGGATAGAGATGAGAACCGGCATAGTGGCCGGCGATGAAATAACCGTCACGGCTACCCGGTCGGAGGTTGCCATTAAATCAGTACCTGCAAGGGTCAATATCATTGGCAGGGCCTCCATTGCCCAGATACCGGCTGCCACTGGTGATGAGTTGCTGCTGGTCACTCCCGGACTGAACATCAGCCGGTCATTCGGCATATTTTCTCACAAGTCATCGGTGACCATGAGGGGCCTCAGCGGTAATGAACAGGGCAGGGTGCTTGTCATGATCAATGGCGTCCCTGTCAACAAGTCTGACGGCGGCTCTGTTAACTGGAACCTTATTAATCCCGATATAATAGAACGGATAGAGGTTGTAAAGGGACCCGGATCTTCCCTCTTTGGCGGAAATGCCATGGGCGGTGCGATCAACATTATAACCACCACTCCGGAGGAGAGTTTCGGGGGACGCGTAACCCTCGGCTACAGCACATATAATACCCCCTCGGGATCCTTTGCCCTATCAGGCAGGACAGGTGACGGGGAAGGCCGCCTTTACTGGATGGCTAACGGCTTCTACAGGAAGAGTGATGGCTACATTACCCAGTCGGAAGCCGACAGGCTGGCCAATCCCTATGTCACCAAATCGGCAATGAAGGAGATGGGTGCCGGCATCAAGGCCGGATATGAGATAAATGCCAGAAATTCCATCGAACTGGATATGCTTGTGTACGATGACTTCAGGGGTTCAGGGGAAATAGTATATCAACCCCTGGGAAATACCGTCGATCATGATACCTGGCAGGCGCGCCTGTTGTACAGGGGTGGTGCCGGAGACTTGTCGTGGAATGTCAACATGTTTGCCGCGGAGGAGCGCTATAAGAAGGTGAATGAATATATCAAGGATGATTATACATGGTATGAGGTTCTTTCCAAGAGGGGAGACCTCGGAGTGCTCTCTTCAGCCACCTGGCAGTTGCGACCGTCTAACCGTCTTACATTTGGATTCGACCTTCGCGACGGCAGTGTGGATGCCGATGATATATACTATACTTCCACCGATATAGTTACAAACCGTGGTAAAATGCTGATAGCCGGCCTCTTCCTGCAGGACGAACTTAGTCTGGCCGACGGCAGGGTACGTATCGTCTCAGCCCTTAGGTTCGACCACGCTGCCTATCGTGACGGAGCCTTTATCATTACTGCACCCTCGGGAGAAACAGCCTTCATGGCCCACCTCGAGGACAATAATATGGAAGAGGTTCAGTGGAGTGCGGTAAGTCCCAAGATATCAGCATTGTACATGCTTAACGACAATTCCAGGATATATGTCTCCTGGGCACGCGGATTCAGGCAACCGGTTCTTGATGAACTATGCCGCTCAGGAAGGGTGAGGGGAGGCTTCAAGCTCGCCAATCCTTCACTCGGTCCGGAGACCCTCGACAACTTCGAGGCAGGTGTTGATCTGGCTGTCAGTTCAGTTCTGTCGGCCTCTCTATCAGTATACCATTCCATCGGACGCGACTTCATGTACTATGTCAACACCGGCGATTCAATTGATATGAGCTTTGGCCTGAGGCCAATCATGAACAGGGAAAACATATCGGGAGTAGCAATAACCGGTGCAGAAGTACAGGCCAGCTACCAGCCACTGAACAAACTTGCCGTCACCGCGTCCTATGCATGGAACAACAGCGTAATAACTGAATTCGAGATGGGTGATGACTATCCTGCCGACCTCAGCGGCAAGTACCTTACCGATGTGCCGGCTCATTCCGCATCATTGCGAGCCACATGGTCAGAAAGCTTCGGATCGGCCACTGTCATTGCCCGCTATAACGGTACCATGTGGATCAACGACCTTAACCAGTATGATGAGATCGTTGGTGACGATATGTATCCCGAGTACCTGACAGTCGATCTGAGGTTAACCGGAAGGTATCGCATGATCTCAGCCGGTCTTAACGTTCAGAACCTGATGAACAAATTGTTTTATGACAGTAAGGGTGCCGTGTGTCCCGGCCGCTTTATAACTTTTGAAACGAGTGTCAAATTTTAATTTAAATCATACCATGAGAAAGCTCTTCATTTACAGTCTAAGTCTGGTTTTAGTTTTATTTTCCTGTGTGAATGGCAAAAATGACGGCAGGTCAGCCTTGCCAGCCGATGAATTTGCCCGCATTGATTCAACAGACGCAACAAATAATTTCTATGACAACGTAGAAACATATAACCTTCCTGTCAGCACGATTATTGTTGACGGGGAAATTGCAAATCCCGGACCTGTTGATCTGGCTTTACTGCCACTGCGGTCAGTCATAGTAAAGGAAGCGCTGCCGGCAGCCGGTGGTGAGAACAGGTTCACCGGCGCCTTCAGGTATGACGGGTATTCCCTCCTGGATATCCTGAACCACAGGGTTCTGCAAAAGGCCAATGCCAATGAGTTTGAACCCATCATCGATCTCTTCGTGGAGGTTGAAAACAGCCGGGGTGAGAAAGCGGTATTCAGCTGGGGGGAGATCTATTATCCCAACAACCTGCATCGTATTATGGTAGCAACCAGGGTTGCGCGGATAGTTCCCTCCAAAACCAACGAGTTATGGGACCTGCCAGTTGAGTCAAAGATTGTTGTCGGTAACGATCTTCTTACTACGAGAAATATATCCGATCCGGTAAGAATAACCGTCAGGTCCTATCCGAAAAGTTTTGAGACTGTCCAGGGTCTGTCGCCTATGTACAGCGGGTCATTCACCATTTTCGATTCAGCAGGCACTGCTCTCGAAGAGATAGCTGCAACTCCGGTGTCTTTGTACAAGCATACTTACCACGCTATTTTCTACGGTCGTGGCAGGGGTATTCACAGCACCACGCCTTTCAACGGTGTGATGCTGAAGGATATCATGGAGTCACACTTTCCGCTTAATGAAGCTTCCATTAAAACGGGATTGTTTTGTGTTGCGGCGGCTGACGGTTACAGGGTGACCATAAGCTGGTCGGAACTGTTCAACAGGAATGACCAGCAGGAGATGCTCCTTATTGAGGACGCGAGTGAGGAAGATGGAGGCCGCTTCAGGATATTTCCGGCATGTGATTTCTTCTCCGACAGGTCAATTAAGTCCGTTAAGGCAATCCATTATATGGAGCAATAAGGTAGCCTGGCTTTTAGTGTAACGGGTTTACTCGCTTCGGTCGTGTCCTCGCCCGGCTTTCGCCGGTCTCGGTTCGAGTTGGGCGTTTCGTGTTTCGTGTTGTGAGTTCCGTGTTCCGTGTTCCGTTTTAACCGGCAATACCCGGTACCTGGTACCTGATACCCGGTACCTTTTTCAATATTCCATACCCCATACCCCATACCCCATACCGCATACCCCATTCTTCGTCAGCCGAAGCCCTGGCGAAGGCTGGCTCCACTTTTTTTCCCTCTTCCTGCACCTCTGAATGCATTTCCTTATTAATTTTGGTGTCTCAAAAACCGGACACTATGGGACGAGCATTTGAATATCGCAGGGCTGCAAAGGAGAAGAGATGGGACAAGATGTCGAAGATCTTTCCCAAACTGGCAAAAGCCATAACAGTGGCAGCCCGCGAGGGTGTACCTGACCCGGAGATGAATGCGCGCCTGCGTACTGCAATATTGAATGCCAAGGCACAGAACATGCCGAAGGACAATATCGATGCCGCAATCAAAAGGGCTGCAGGCAAGGATGTTGATGCATACAACGAGGTATTCTTCGAAGGTAAGGGACCCCATGGAGTGCTTATATTCGTCGACTGTGCCACCGATAACAATACCCGCACTGTTGCCAACATAAAGTCATACTTCAATAAGTTCGGGGGAACACTCGTTCCCAATGGTTCACTCGAATTCATGTTCTCGAGAAAAGCGGTCTTTGAGTTTGAGAAAACCGATGACATGAACCTGGAGGAACTGGAACTCGACCTGATTGAGGCAGGCCTTGAGTCGACTGAGGTATATGAAGATACTATATACCTTTACGGCGATTATACGAACTTCGGAAGCCTGTCGAAAGCCCTGGATGACAAGGGAATAGAAGTTACCAGGGCAACCCTGCAGAGAATTCCCAATTCACCGGTGGAGTTTTCCGAGGAGCATCTTGCCGATATCGAAAAGCTGATCGACAGGATTGAAGATGATGATGATGTACAGGCCGTGTACACAAATATTGCATAGGTTTATATCATTTTTTCCTAACTTTATGGGTTAAATTCCATAGGATTGGGACACTCTACGGCAAAAGACAATAATAAATGGAGGCTCTCAGGGCAGGCAGCAATAATCTTTCTTGAGGCCTTACTATTTATGCCGGTTCCGGGTAATGGCCAGGAGGGTGGCCTTCCCCTGACCCATTTCTCAGAAAGCAGGATGGCCGAGGATCAGAACTGGGCCATCTGTCAGGATAGCTACAACATCATGCTCTTTGCCAACAGGAGAGGTGTCGTAACCTTTGATGGTTACAACTGGAACCTGATCAGGTTACCTGTCATACCCTATACCATGATAAGTGACATCAGGAGTCAGAGGGTATTTATCGGAGGTGAGGACAGTTACGGTTATCTCTCAAGAAACAGCAAGGGCATCTATGAATACACCCCGATTGTTGCTGATTCCTCGTTCACGGGAATTGTGACTGGAATAATCCTCACAGACTCACTGTTGTACGTAATGTCGGCGGGGTGCATTGCCATTCACAATCTTGCTGATCTTGAACCGGTCAGCCTGATCGGATGTGATGCTGATGAGTCTTTTACCTCCATCTTTGAAGCTAAGGGCAAAATCTACATCAGCCTGTGGTCTGAGGGACTCTGCCGCCTCGAGGGTGATAGTATCGTTCCCCTTCTTACGGCCTATATGACTGCATGGGACGAGATCCTGTTCGTCCTGCCATATAATGACAATAGGGTACTTATAGGTCTGGGTTCCAATAGCATGCATCTTTTCGACGGTCTTGAATTCTATAGCTGGGAACCAGTGGATGAAGGCTATGTAGGGCAGAACCTGCTTGCCGGCGGGTATTGTCTTAACGACACCCTTTATATGTTTTCGACATATGAGGGCGGAGTGGTTGTTGCCGGTCGGCAGAGCAGGAGAGTGTACCATATAATCAATTATGAGTCGGGACTGCCCGACAATGAGGTGTATGCCATTGGCTCTGATAACAGCTCGGGAGTGTGGATATCGCATGAGTACGGACTTACAAGGGCTGATCTTGGTCTTCCGGTAAGGAATTTCAGCATTTACCCCGGACTGAAGGGAAATCTGATCTCGTCACTTTGGTACAATGACAAGCTTTATGCCGCAACGAGTGACGGCCTTTACATACTTACGGAGGTCAGAAAGTATGATACCGCGGAGGTGTTGCGTAGGGTGGCCAACACAAGAAGGAGAGGGTCGGTTACTGCTGCCGGACAGGCAACGGGAGAGCCACCGGCACGGGAGGCCGGCGATACGGGAGCGGATTCCATCAGGGAGCGCAGGAACATCTTCAACGTGATATTCGGCAAAAGGCTCACGGCTGAGACAGCCGCCACCGCCGAACAGGTCAGTCCGGTTCCGATGCCTGAGCAACAGAGGCCTAAGCCTCAGCCACAGCCTGAATACAGTTATGTAATGCGATCGGTTACCAGGCTTCGCTCAATCCATCACGAAATCCGCAAGGTTCAGGGAATTGATGACAA
>JAVEWX010000111.1:0-10016 GCA_034004335.1 Bacteroidales bacterium
ACTGCACCATATCCCGTGCAGACGCCTTTCGGGACCCAATTCAGAAATGTGCCCGTAGAAATAGACGAGGATATCCTGAGAAAAATATCAGCGGAAACAGGCGGTCAATATTTCAGGGCAACGGATAACAACAAGCTGGTACAGGTTTACCAGGAGATTGACCAACTTGAGAAATCGAAGATCGATGTAAGGGAATTCAACCGGAAGGTTGAGGAATATATGCCACTTGCCTTGCTTGCCGTGGTTTTGCTGCTGGTGGAGATATTTGCAAGATATTTGCTTATGAGGAATATTTAACAGACAGAATTTATGGAACTGTTCAGGTTCGCAAATCCCGATAATCTCTACTTCCTGCTGGCTATTCCGGCAGCTGTGCTGTTCTTCGTTTACAGCCGCTACAGGTCGCGAAAGGCTTTGGGCAATTTCGGGGACAGTGTACTGGTTTCCAGGTTGATCCCCGATAAATCGGGGACAAGGCCGGTAATGAAATTCATTCTTGTATCACTTGCCGCCGCCCTCATGGTTATAGCCGCAGCCCGCCCTCAATACGGGGACAGACTGGAGGAGGTCAGGAGGGAAGGAGTGGAGGTAATTATAGCGCTCGATGTAAGCAACTCAATGCTTGCGGAGGATATAAGACCGAACCGCCTTGAAAGATCAAAACAGGCAATTGAACGACTGGTGGAACAGCTTGAGAATGACAGGATAGGCCTGATTGTTTTCGCTGGTGATGCCTACATGCAACTCCCGGTTACTGCTGTTTATGTCTCAGCCAAAATGTTCCTGTCCTCGGTTGGTCCCGAGATAGTCCCTAAACAGGGAACAGCAATAGGCGCCGCCATTAACCTTGGGCTGAGGTCCTTCACTCCAACAAACAGGGAAAGCCGTGCAATGATCATAATCACAGACGGGGAAAATCATGAGGATGACCCTGTTTCAGCGGCCAAAACGGCAGCAGATGAAAATGTGGTAATCTATACCGTTGGAATAGGATCACCCGAAGGAGCCCCAATACCCTTCACTGCCGGGGGGCGAACTGATTTCCTTAAGGACAGGGATGGGAATACGGTCATTTCAAGACTGGATGAAAAGATTCTTAGCGAAATAGCTTCTGTAACGGGAGGAAAGTATGTAAGGGCTACAGCAGCCGGAATCGGACTGAATGAGATATATGCCGATATCGGAAAGATGAAGAAGAGTGAAACAGGAGGCAAAGTCTTTACCGAATATAATGATCACTTTCAATATTTTGCAGGTGCATCAATTTTGTTGTTACTTGCTGAGTTGTTCGTAATGGACAGGAAAAACAGACGACTGAAGGGACTGAAACTTTTCAGGATGAAGATTTGAAGCAGTAAAAAAAACAGGATAATGAAAGGGCAAGGATTTTTCTGGAACAGGAATTTAATTATTGTACTAGTGGTTTCCTTCATACTTATGGGGTTTTCAACGGAGACCTTTTCCCAGAGTGACAGGAAGCGTATCAGGGAGGGTAACCGCGATTACCGTGACGGCAAGTATGGAGAAGCTGAACTTGCCTACAGGCGGGCAACGGATATTCAGAGGAGTACATCTGATGCCTGGTTCAACCTGGGAAATGCCATCTACAGGCAGGAAAAATATGGGGATGCAGTCAGTACATATGAAAAAAATGCATCACAGAATGATAATCCGGTGAAGAAATCCAACAGCTTCTATAACATGGGCAACTCACTTCTGAGTTCGCAGAAGATAGAGGAGAGCATTGAGGCCTATAAGAGATCGCTAAGGCTCAACCCGGGGAATCTTGAGGCGAAATACAATCTGGCATACGCACAGGATCTGTTAAGCAAACAGCAGCAGGAAAAGGAAAACCAGCAGGATCAGGGTAAGGATCAGGAACAGCAGGAAAATCCCCAGAATGAGGATAAGAACAAGGAGCAGGATAAGAATGACCAGCAGCAGGAAAAAAATGACACAGGGGATAATACTCCAGATGAACAGCAGCAACAACAACAAAAGGAAAGGCAGTCGGGAATATCGGGAGAAGATGCGCGGAGGCTCCTTGAAGCACTGGTCGCAAATGAGCAGAACATACAGGAAAAGGTGCAGAAAGAAAAGGCTGTCGCCTCAATGGTACGAACCTTGAAAAACTGGTAGGATAAAATGCATTACAGGATTCTGATATTATTAATGCTTCTGCCGGCGTTCAGCTTCAATTCCGTTGCCCAGGATATCACAATATCCGCGGAATACCCGGGAGTTGTTACCGTGGGAGAACAGGTCAGACTTGTATATAAGGTAAATACCTCGGGCGGAGAATTCAATGCTCCCTCATTCGAGGGCTTTTATAAGCTGAGCGGCCCAAGTATCTCCTACAGCATGAGCACTCAGATCATCAATGGAAAAAGGACCAGCGAAACATCATACAGCTATGTGTTTTACCTTCAGGCTACAAGGGAAGGCAGGTATACAATACCACCCGCTACCTATACAAAGGGCAACCGCACCTATGCTTCAGAAGAGGTATCGATAGAGGTAGTTCGCGACGCTTCGGGAAAAACCGATATTACAGGGGAGAGAATACAGACAACAGAAGAGATGACCGGTGCAGGTGATATGTTTATAAGAATACTGCCCGGCAGCCGCGAAGTATATGTCGGAGAACCGGTTGTGGCCACCGTCAAGTTCTACACCCGTGTCAATATAGCCGGAGTAAACGAGATAAAATATCCCTCATTCAATGGATTCCTGAAGGAGGAGATAGAGACACCCCAGCTAACCTCTCTTGTTAATGAGAATATTGACGGGGTGACATACGGCACTGGTGTTTTCCAGAGATTTCTGCTCTTTCCGCAGAGGGCCGGAGAAATTATAATCGACCCGGTGCAAATTACCGTACTTATCAGGCAGCAAAGCGGAATATCTGATCCGTTTTTTGGTGATTTTTTTCAGACCTTCAATACTGTCCCCAGGATGGTAGCCAGCAATCCCGTCACTATCAGGGTTAAACCACTGCCTGAGAACAGGCCTCCCGGATTTACCGGGGCGGTAGGTTCGTTTGAAATGAAAACGGAGATAGACAGAGACTCACTTGCCGTAAATGATGCTCTAAGTATGAAGGTAACAATAAGGGGTACCGGAAACATCAGGCTTGCAGATGCGCCTGTTATCTCCTTTCCGGCAGGTCTCGAGGTTTACGATCCGAAAACCACAACCAGCGTTGCCAGCAGGGAATCAGGATCATCAGGCAGCAAAACCTTTGAATACCTGATAATACCCCGGTCGGCAGGTGATTTTAACATTCCGGCAGTCATATGGTCCTATTTCAACCCCGAGACGGGCAGTTATCAGACTATCACCTCACAACAGTTGTCATTTCATGTTGCAAAGGGTTCGGGAACCTCCACCGGTCCAAGCCTGTTCGCTCCTGCAACGGGTGAAGACATCCAGTACTACGGCAGGGATATAAGATTCATCAGGACAATCCCGGGAGGCGGCCTCCGCAAGTCGAGGGATTTCATGCTGACCAGGCGTTCATACTATTCGGTTTATGGTTTCTCGCTGCTTGCCTTTGTATTGCTGATATTGTTCAGGCGAGAACAGGTAAGAAGAAATTCCGACCGGTTAAAGGTACTTAACAGGAAGGCTGGCAGGATCGCGGTCAAGAGACTAAGGAAAGCTTCAACTCACCTCCGGCGATCCGAGAAAGACATGTTCTACGAAGAAATTCTGAGGGCATTGTGGGGATACACTTCCGACAAACTGAGCATACCCCTGTCAGAACTTACCAGGAGCAGAGCTGCAGAGGAGTTTGAGAAAAGAGGTGCCGGCAATGAGATAAGTGAACTTTTCTTCGAACTAACTGACACCTGCGAACAAATACGATACTCCCCGGCCTCTGAATTTTCTGAACCTGAACGGGTCTATAACAGGGCTTCAGGTCTTATCAAAATGATGGAGCAACATATTAAATGAGGTAACCGTGATGAAAAGAGCGCTTTTCGGGATCATACTGCTGTCGCTTGTCTCAGCCAGGGCATTTTGCTTTGACCCTGACAACGACTTCAGGAAAGGAGTAGAATACTACAGCAATGAACAGTTCAGTGAAGCTGCCGGTATATGGATGGAGCTTTATAATTCGGGCTATGACAATTATGAACTGCTTTACAATACAGGGAATGCCTGGTTTAAACTGAATGAGATTCCCATGGCTATCCTGTTCTATGAACGGGCACTTCTCAGAAAACCCGGCGACGAGGACACCAGATACAATCTGTCAGTCGCCAACGGACTGATAAAGGACAGATACGAGGTCATTCCCCGGATTTTTATCACCAGATGGTTCAACCATCTTGCATTGTTGCTCCCCTCAGACAGCTGGGCTATTTTTGCGGTATGCGCTTTTGTTTCGACCCTTTTGCTTGCTCTTCTGTACCTTTTTGCTGCAGGGTACAAGGTAAAGGTTGCCTCGTTCACTGCAGCCCTCCTTCTCTTTATATTTTCAGCAATGTCGCTGTTGCTTTCCTTCAGGAGCAGGGAAATGGTGTACAGGAATGAAGAGGCAATAATCATAACTCCCGTTGTTACAGGTAAGAGTGGTCCTTCTGATGGAGGAACCGACCTTTTCGTAATACATGAAGGTCTTAAGGTAAGGGCAGGGGAGAAGATAGGGGACTGGTATGAAATCAGGCTTCCCGACGGGAACAAGGGCTGGGTTCCCGCCAATACTATTGAAAAGATATGAGTTTGATGTTACTGCACACCGGTGGATAATTTTTATTAATTTTGAGATATTGATCTTAACCGGAAAAAAACGAGCTCATGAAATACCTGGCAATAATATGTATGGCCCTTATTCTTACCGCCTCCTGCAGTAAGGAGAAGTCGCCAGAAGGACCTTCTGATATCAGAATAAAGAACCTTACTACCCTTGCCTTTGATGAGGTTTCAATCGACACTTCAGGAGGTGTTAATGAATATGATGCTGTTGCCGCCGGGCAGTACAGCGATTACAAGAGATTTGACAAGGCCTACCCCAAGGCTGAAATAAACGTAATGATTGGCGGCGAGAGCTATTCCACAGGGACACAGAACTATAATTATCAGGTTGTCCTGGGACAGGGGAAATTCACATATGAGGTATATATTTCCGATCCGGTGAACAAAGTATTATCTATTTCAAGGGTGATACCTGAGGCTCCCCTCGATTAATTACCTGACACTGGTGAACATTTTCTGACGCCTGATGTTATATATATGTCATTGCAACCACTCTGGTGGTTGATCAGGTCAGGTTAGGTTAGGTTAGGTTAGGTTAATTTGGTCAGAGGCTCATCAGGGCCTCTTTCTTTTTTTATCCCTTTTAATAACTTTGCTGATGGTCATTGGTTTATTAATACATTATCAGAGATGAGCAGAAAGGTGATCAAATCAACGAGAGTCCCGGTGTACCGCGACTCCGGATTCAGGCTTGACAACGCGTCAGAGATGGCTGATGCTTTTGGCCGTGAAGCGGCAAACCTTCGCGACCCCGATAATTACATATACTCAAGGTACAGGAACCCCACGGTGGTGGCGGCGGAGGAGGAGATCATGAAACTCGAGGGCAGCAGGTGGTCACTTCTTGCCCAGTCGGGCATGGCTGCAGTTGATACTGCCGTTTCCCTCTTCCACAAAGGCTCTGAGACAAGGCCATGGATGTTCTTTGCCGATATTTACGGCGGAACCCTCTCATATATCACCTCGATACTCAACTCACGGCGCGGAGTCAAAACTGAGAAGTTTGAATCCACAGACAATGAATATGACCTTGACAGACTTGGGCATCTGCTGAAAAAGATCAGGCCTGAATTCCTTTATTTCGAGGTTATATCGAACCCCATGCTGATTGTTGCCGATGGCGAGGCCGTAATTAACCTGTGCAGGTCGATGGGTGTGAAAACCATAGTAGACAATACTTTTGCCACACCTCTCCTCTGGAAACCCCTCGATTATGGTGCCGATCTGGTGATCCACAGCGCTACCAAATACTTCTCAGGGCATGGCAACCTTACTGCAGGTGTCATCTGCGGAAACGATGAGAAGCTTATGAGTGAGGCGGTATCATACAGGAAACTGGTGGGGCACATGATTTCGCCCGATGATGCATACCGCCTTAATACCCAGATACTTTCCTTCTCTCTTAGATTCAGGCAGCAATGCAGTAATGCAATGCTGCTTGCAGAAATGCTGGAAAGATCACCTTTAACAGAGCATGTGTGGTATCCGGGTCTCCGCAATCATAAGACAAATCCAACTGCCCGCAGGCTGTTCGAAGGCAGGGGATTTGGTGCAATGGTTACTTTTTCATTTAGCGGAAGCAGTATTGAAGAAAAGAGGACCCGGAGAGACAAATTCATCAGCTCCGTCATCGACCGCATTCATCTTGTACCAACCCTGGGTGATCCCCATACCATTCTGATGCCCGTTGAGCCTGTATGGGGTGACCGCTATCCCGATCCCGGGATGATAAGGCTGTCGGTAGGCTTTGAGCCATTTGAGGAGTTATCTGCTACCATCAGTGAAGCCCTTGACACAATAAGTTGATTTTTTTTGGAAAGCAGGACCCTGTTAACTACCGCCAGTCGATGGGTTGCCTGCCATTTAATGCCAGGTATTCATTGCATCTGCTGAAATGGTGATTTCCGAAGAAACCCCTTGAGGCAGAAAGAGGGGAGGGGTGAACCGATTCCAGTACCAGGTGCTTGCTCCTGTCAATTCTTTTGCCCTTGTCCTGCGCATGTTTACCCCAGAGCATGAAGACCAGGCCGGCCTTCTTATCTGAAAGCTGATTGATAACAGCTTCGGTGAATCTTTCCCATCCCTTGTTCTGATGCGATCCTGGTTCGTTTTGGCGGACAGTGAGTATTGCATTCAGGAGCAATACGCCCTGCCTTGCCCACCTCTCAAGGTTTCCCGACTTGTATGTTTCAATGCCCAGATCCGATCGGATCTCCTTAAAGATGTTGACCAGGCTGGGAGGGAAGTCCACGCCATCACAAACCGAAAAACACAGTCCGTGAGCCTGCCCGGGATTATGATAGGGATCCTGTCCGATTATTACAACCCTCACCTCTTCAAATGGGGATAGATCGAGGGCGTTGAATATCAGTCTGCCGGGGGGATAAACCGTATGGGTCCGGTACTCCGCTCGCACGAATTCGGCAAGCGTTTTAAAGTAGTCACTTTCAAACTGATCACCCAGGACCTGCTGCCAGCTTTCTTCTATCCTGACCTGCATGGGCTGATTATGCTAACAGGTTTCGTACCCTGCCCAGGAAGTCTGTCTTGTCAATGGGCTTGGGTATATAGTCTGTACTACCCGCCCCCATGCACATCTCCCTGTCACCCGGAAGGGCATAGGCCGTTAGTGCAATTATCGGCAGCTTCCTGTTCTTCTTCCTTATTTCAATTGTGGCCTCCAGTCCCGACATAACCGGCATTTTGACGTCCATGATAATTAGGTCTATCCTTATACCCGAGTTGAAGAGATCGAGAACCTCGACTCCATTCAGTGCCCTGATGACCCTGTAACCCTCTTTCTCCAGTATATACTTGAGCAGCAAAAAGTTAAATTCCTCATCTTCGGCAACAAGTATGACTTTTCCTTCCATGCTGCAAGGTTTGGTTAGGATTGCTAATATAAGCAATTATGACGGAACCGTAAATAGAAAGCCGCCCCTGTGTAAGAGGCGGCCTTCTGCCATGAAACCCTTTTTTAAAAATTCATATTCCCGGCATTATTGCAGGGATACGAGTACTATTATTGTTCCGCTGCCGGAATTATGAGCCTCCACGGCCTTGCCAATAATAGCATTCCTTCTCCTTTCATTCTCTGCCAGGATACTTTTCATCTCTTCGAAATTGGTGGCGCTGTTGACATCAAGAAGAGTCCATTTCATTGCGTGCCCAGGTGTCGATGATGTTGTAAGCAGGTCTCCCGGTTTAATGGGGCCGTTTTCGGCTGTGACTTTTACCGGAACCCTGCCTGTGAGAGTGAGTCTCGTGGCTGACACTCCCTCAAGGGCTTCCCCTGTGTTTTCATCAATTACAAGTTCCATACCCAGTGTCAAGTGCGGCTTGGTTGAGATGACTCCCAGCACCGAAGCCTGGTATGGCATGGTCGACCTGATGACGCTTTCCTTCCTGTCAGGATCAGCTACCACAACATCGGCGGCTTCAGTGTTTCCATGCGAATCGTAGATATATTCAGCAACGTCGATAAGGCCACCGGTTCTCTTGTCAGCATATAAACCTTGATAGTTGTCTACTCCTCCAGTGCTACCATAAAAATAACCGCTGTAGACAACGGCATCCTGAGTACTGTTTACTCTGCATCTTATTCCGTATGTTGTCAATGTCCGTGTGGTATTGTAATTATAGATGTATAATCCATACTGGGCGCTCTCCGGATATATATAAGTCCCACCATTCTTATTTATTCTGAATGCGTCATGGAGTGTTCCTGACTCACCGTTGCCGACAACGAACAGCGGGTCAGTTTCTATCCAGTCATATTGGTTTCCCGTCGCATTGTTATAGGTTCCGACAACGAAGCTGTTTGACGCCTGGGCCGTCAGGTTAGCCCCCAGTGCGAAGGCATTCAACCCCGTTGCTGAGTTCTCGAATCCGGCAGCAAATGAATATGTTGTATCAGCTGAGTTTGAATGTCCCAGTGCAACCGATCCTGAAGAGAGAGCCGAGTTATTGGTCCCGATAGCCAGACCGCCATCCTCCGCCATATTGCCGTTCCCAATGGCAACCGAGTACTCTCTCACTGCGGTGTTGTACTTGTTGACATTTACCGGCATCATGGTAAACTTGCCTGTTATTTTATTGAAAACCAACCTGTAGTAGGTGTAGTTATAATGTGAACCCAGGGCAAGTGATTTGTCACCGTAGGCACGCGCGCTATAGCCCAGGGCTGTTGCATAGTTCCCGGTAGTCGAAGAACTCATGCCCAATGCGATGGAATAGGAGCTCCCGGAACTGGCCCCGTAACCCATTGCTGTTGAGTATGTTCCCACCGAGCTTGCGCTAACGCCTATTGCCGTGCTGTAAGTACCCGATGCTGAAGGCTGGTATCCCACTGCGGTTGAGTATGAATTCGAAGCATTTGCCAGATAGCCGAGAGCCATCGAATACTGCCCGGTTGACTGGGCATCATAGCCCATGGCCACGGAATGTGAGTTGGTAGCATCGGAGCTGTAGCCTATACTGACAGAATTAAGACCGCCTGCTACGGAGCTGACACCCAGAGCCAGGCCACCCTGACCTGATGCTGATGCGTTCTTTCCGAAAGCGCTGGCTTCGACTCCTCCTGCTATGACTCCGTAGCCGACAGCCACCGAGTTGTTGCCGTTAGCCTGGGCGCCCCTTCCGAAGGCCCCTGAATAGTCGCCCTGGGCTTTTGAGTAATACCCTATTGCAACGGAATAGGGCTTTGTGGCTTCTGAATAGTAACCCATTGAAGATGAGTAGTTGCCCGATGCCTTTGAATACATTCCAAGGGCAAGTGATCCCTGTGCCGAGGCATTGGCGCTCAGACCAAAGGCGTGGGCATACCTGTTGGTAGCCTGTGAATAATATCCTATTGCAACAGCGTAGTAGTCTGAAGCAGTGCTGTAATAACCGATGCTGGTGGAGGCGAAGCCCGAGGCGGTTGAGTTGGTTCCCAGGGCCATTGCGGCACTAGCAGTGGTGGCCTGGGCTCCCATACCGATAGCAACGGTGTATGCGCCCGAGGCTGTAGTTTTTCGGCTTGTTGAATTTCCTGATTCATCCACGCCGACAGAACCGAGGGCGAATGACCTTATACCCGAAGCCTCTGCTCCGGATCCGAATGCATAGGAGTCGTCACCCGAAGCCACCGCGTTGTTCCCGAAAGCTGTTGAGTAGGGCCTCAGTGCTTTAGCCTTGTATCCGAAAGCCTGCGACCAGTTACCCATGGCAATTGAATGATAGCCCAGTGCCGTGGAGTTCTGTCCAACACTGTC
>JAVEWX010000112.1:0-9930 GCA_034004335.1 Bacteroidales bacterium
ACTGGTTCATCACGACTTATTATCAGGGAGGCAGGCCCGGGGGACGCCGAACGGGTTGGCGAAATAGCAGGTAGTTCATTTAAATTCAGCAGGTTCCATCTTGATTCGCTTCTCGATAACAGCAAAGCGGATGAACTGATCAGGTTATCGGCACGTAACTGTATTCTTGAAAAATATGCTGATATAGTGTATGTTGCAGAAGTTGACGGTAAAATTGCCGGCTATTACACAGGCAGGAAGAAATACTATGGAGAACTGGGGATTTCATTAGGTGAGATAGTTACGCTTGCGACCTGTTCTGAATACAGGAGTATGGGTGTTTTCAGAGCCCTCGACACCAGGGTTCTGAACTGGTTTGGAGAGAACACGACTATAGCCGAACTGGGGACCTATCTTGGCAACATGCCGGTTCACCGGGTCTGGGCAGGCAGAGGACTCACCATCATTCGGGGAACACACCTCTTGTCGCGGATGGTCTGAATTCATTAAAGGCTGTTGTAATAAAAATCCTGAGGTGAAGATATTAACGGTTATCTCAAATTTTAACGAAGAAGGTGCAGTCGGTAACACCATACGCGATATCAGGGACAACAGTCCGTTGAAATCTGACTTGCTGGTTATTGATAACTGCTCATCAGACGACAGCATTAATGTAATCAGGAGTGAAGGGGCCGACTACCTTATTCATGCAGTTAATTCCGGAAGCAGTGCAGGGGTAATAAAGAGCGCCCTTGCCTATGCATATCGCTATGGCTTTGATATCTATTGTCACATGGACGGCGACAACCAGCATCTGGCAGCAGAACTGGGTAAAATAGTGTTACCTGTACTGAATGGAGAGGCCGACGTGGTGGTTGGGTCCCGTTTTCTTGAGGATGGAGGATTCCGCTCTTCCTATTTGAGGCGCAGGGGTATATTTTTATTCTCCTGTCTTACCACACTGGTGACAGGTAACAGATACACTGACATTACCTCGGGCTTCAGGGCCTATAACAGAAAAGCCATTGAGTTCTTTGCCGGCAGCTTCCGGCAGGAAATAGATACCATCACACAGCTTGAGCTAGCAATGCATTATGCTGGTCTGAGGAGGATTGAGGTACCGGTCAGAATGCGGGCGCGCAAAACCGGAAGATCGGAATTCAATTTCAGGAACACGGTGAAGTTTCCCGTGTACAACATAATAGGCCTTTTGGGCACGGTAATTCAGAACAATGGATTCAGAAAGAAGAAGATCCTTTAAAAAGTTACTCATATGGGAACAATAGTCAAACTGCTCGCAGTGACATACAGTATGGTGCTTTTCGGAGCCTTCATTCTCCTGGTAAAGAGCAAGGCTGTGAAGCCATTTTATTCTGCACTATGGATGGTGATATCCCTCTTCATGCTTAGTTTTGTGATCTTCGAGAACCTATGGAAGAGTCTTGCATCCTTCCTTCAGATTGAGAGCGCTACCATTTTTGTGATAGTGGGACTGATATCATTTTTACTGATATATGTGCTCCATCTGTCTGTAAAAATCTCGGAGATAAGTAACCGGACCCAGGAACTGATCACCCACAATGCTATTCTTGAGAGGGAACTGAGGTTCCTTAAGGAAATAATGAACCCGGAAGAGGGAGATGATGAGGTATCTCCGGGATCAATTACGAATCGTAATAAAGGCGGTACTGTTTCTTGACTCATAGGATAATGCATCATAGACTGTGAGAATTATTGAAGAAATTCCCCTGAGAAAGGCTGAGTTTATCCTTTTCTCGGGCACCTTTTTTCTAAGGGCTGTTTATTCCCTGTATTACTGGTTTGTTGCAGATCCGCCAGTTACAAATGCATATTATGAGATCGCATGCCAGATCCTCGACCAGGGCAAAATTTTCTACGATACGTCACACCCCTACTATGAGTCAGTCGGTCCTGTAATGCCATTAATAAATGCTCTTACAATGCTTGTCGCAGGGAGAAACTACCTTGGCCTGTATATCGTCACAGCCCTGGCCTCAGCACTGACCACTCTTTACACCTACAAGCTGGCCCGACTCCTTGTCGACAGATCCACAGCCCTCTTCGCGGGCCTGTGGTCGGCGTTTTATCTGTTCTACTTCTTCTATACACCTACCCCCGGCAAGGATATCTGGATGGCCTTCTTCATGGTCTTACTGCTGTATAGACTGATAAGAATGGTTGCCCTCAGGGATTACTCCTGGCCTCAATTCATAATTTTCTCGGCACTCTTCACCGTATCCTTTCACCTCGACGAGCGTTTTTTCCTCTTCTCTCCCTTTATCTTCCTGTTGGTACTCAAGGAAGAAACATGCTCCTTCCGTTTCCTGAGGCTCACCAGATCACTGGCCTTCGCCGGCATAGTGATATTGCTGACGGTACCCTGGACTATAAGGAACTACAATAAGCATGGTAGGATTGTTATCATCTCCACCCGCACGGAACGGTTTACGGACAGGTTTTTCGGTTATGAGCCCCGACCCCATATCATGGATCCCTTTAACGATACATATGGGGCGTTTTATATACACGATTACCAGGTCGATTCGGTTATTAACGGACTGAAGACGGTAACCGATGGAGGCAGGACGATAAGCGCCAGCCAGGTTGCAGCTATGAAGAAGGGAATAATGCCTGCTCCCCTCACGGGGATGCAGGCGGCATGGTCACGACTGGTCACCATGTTCGAACCCTTCCAGCTCAGGGGCAGGTATGAAAGAACGGGTTATTTCTGGTATGAGAAATCCCTAAGGCATAATATCGCAACCTTCGGTTTCTATGGTACACTATTCCTGTTTTCATTTCCAGGCTTCGTATTCCTCGTTAAAAAGAACAGGAAGGTGGCCTTGATATTGATATCGGTCATCATAATATATGCCCTGGTGCATGCCCTGGCTATACCATACACCAACTGGAGGTACAGGCTTCCTCTCGACAGTCTCTTCATCATTGCGGGCTGCACGGGGATCACCGGCTTATATCACAGGTATTTGAACGGAAATAAACAAAAACCGGCAGACGCAATATGAAAGTGATCATTCTCTGCGGCGGTATGGGTACCCGCCTGCGCGAAGAGACGGAGTACAAGCCCAAGCCTATGGTTGAGATAGGCGGCAAACCAATAATCTGGCATATCATGAAGCATTATGCCTTCTACGGGTACAATGAGTTTATACTCGCCCTGGGCTATAAGGGGGATATCATCAGGGACTACTTCCTGAACTACTACAAGTATAACTCAAACATTACTGTCGACCTCAGGAGAGGGGGAGAGGTCACCTTTCACGATCCTGCTATCAGGGACGATTGGAAGATTACTCTGGTTGAA
The DNA here is from genome assembly GCA_034004335.1 of Bacteroidales bacterium. Lineage (GTDB taxonomy): Bacteria > Bacteroidota > Bacteroidia > Bacteroidales > VadinHA17 > SLNP01. The sequence goes on from JAVEWX010000112.1 coordinate 3,326, forward strand.
ACGGGCGATGAATCCATGACGGGATATCGCACCAGGATTGCCGGCAGCTTTGTCGATGGTGAAAGGTTTTTGCTAACCTATGGGGATGCCGTAAGCAATGTCAATATCCGGGAACTTGTAGCTTTTCATGAATCGGCAGGAACCATGGCAACGGTAACAGGTGTCTATCCTCCCAGCCGTTTTGGTGATCTTACCGTAAACGGCAATATGGTAACCCGTTTCAGGGAAAAGCTGGTCGACCACGAAAACGGGGCTCCTGTCAACGGAGGCTATTTCGTGTTCAGAAAGGAATTTCTCGACCTCATATCTGACGATCCTTTCAACGACCTGGAACGCGAGCCGATGAACAGGCTGGTTGAAGCACAACAGCTTTCCATCTTCAGGCATAAGGGTTTCTGGCACAGTATGGACACCTACCGCGATTACCTTGAACTTAACAGATTGTGGCGGGAGGACCCTCAGTGGAGGGTATGGGAGTGACCGGATAATTGAATGAAAGGTTGTAACAAAATTATAATGAAGTGCAGTTATTGAGAGATTTTTACAGGAACAGAAAGGTCCTGGTGACAGGTCATACCGGCTTTAAGGGTTCCTGGCTGACGCTGTGGCTTCATGATATGGGGGCGAAAGTATCGGGCCTGGCCCTTGAACCCCGTACCGCCGATGACCTCTTCGTTGTGGCACGAATCGGCTCTGTATTGGAGGCAGACTACAGGGAAGACATAAGAGATACCGATGGAGTGATAAGGGTATTATGCAAGGAACAGCCGGAGATTGTTTTCCACCTGGCAGCTCAGCCTTTGGTGTCGGAGGGTTATGCCGATCCTGTTGGAACCTGTGCGACGAATGTCATGGGTAGCGTCAATATTCTGGAATCCGCCAGGCACTGTCCCTCACTGAAGGCAGTTGTAATGGTTACATCGGATAAGTGCTATGAGAACAGGGAGCAGTCTGAAGGCTACAAAGAGAGTGATCCCATGGGCGGTTATGATCCCTACTCGGCAAGCAAGGGTGCAGCCGAGTTGCTCATCAGCGCGTACAGGCGTTCCTTCTTCAGCAAAACAACTGATGCAGCGGTTGCATCGGTAAGGGCCGGAAATGTCATTGGAGGAGGCGACCGTGCAGATAACAGGATCATTCCCGACTGTGTAAGAGCATTCGCTTCCGGCAGACCGGTGGAGCTGAGGAATCCCGGCTCGACGCGTCCGTGGCAACATGTTCTTGAGCCACTGGGAGGCTACCTCCTCCTGGCAATGAAGATGTTCGGTAACAGGGACTACTATTCGACGGCCTGGAACTTCGGACCCCGCGAAAAAGAGAACAGAAGGGTCATCGATCTTGTGGAGGCCTTCATCGCTGGTTATGGTTCCGGCTCGGTACGCATCACCAATGCCGGTCTTCCACATGAGGCCGTACTGCTCTCACTTGATATTACCAGGGCGAGGGAAATGCTGGGGTGGAAACCCCTGCTTGACTTCAGAGAAACGGTCACCATGACGGCTGACTGGTACAGGAGGAGCCTGAATGAAGACCCCCTTTCCCTGTGTCTTCAACAGATTAAAAACTATTCTGAAAGATGGAATTCATTGAAGGAAGGCTGAAAGGAGTATTCGTGATAAGGCTTAAAGCTTTTCCCGATCATCGCGGTTTTTTTATGCGTGTTTATGACGATGCTCTTTTTGAGACATATGGAATCAGCAGGGAATGGTTGCAGGAGAATCATTCGCTTAGTGTACGTAAGGGTACAGTCAGGGGACTTCATTTTCAGCTTCCGCCCTTTGACGAAACCAAGCTCGTGAGATGCATAAGGGGCAGCATTTATGATGTGTTTGTTGATATCAGACCCAGCTCGGATACATTTGGACAATGGGACAGCATCGTACTGAGTGCGGAAAATCGTCAGATGATTTACATACCCCGTGGCTTCGCCCATGGTTTCTGTACTCTTGAGGACAATTGTGAGGTTCTTTATAAGGCAGACAATGTCTACTCTCCTGAATATGAGCGTGGTATTCTGTGGAATGATGAGGACTTAAATATTAACTGGCCTGTTGATGTAACAGTTCTTTCGCAAAAGGATATGGGCAACATGACCTGGAAAGGATTTATTTCTAACGAGTTAAGGGTATGAACATCCGTCTCTTCAAACCATCCCTCGGGGAAGCTGAACTGGAAGCCATTGGCGATGCCTTTGAGCGGTCGTGGGTGGGCCTTGGACCCAGGGTTGCCGAGTTTGAAAAAGCATGGGAGAATTATTTAGGCTGCGACATGGCCATTGCCGTTAACTCGGCTACGGCTGCCCTCCACCTGGCGATTGCATGCTTTCGTTTTCCTGCGGGCAGGAAGGTACTTGTACCGACGCTGACCTTCTCGGCAACAGCTTCAGCAGTTCTTTATAATGGTCTGATCCCGGTCTTTGTCGATTCCGATCCTGTGACCCTGGGCATGAGCCTGGTTGATCTGGAAAAGAAATATGACAGCGACTGTGCTGCCGTCATTCCCGTTCATTATGCCGGTCATCCTGTACCCATGGACAGACTTGCACCATGGGCCAGGTCGAAAAACCTGAAGATCATTGAAGACTGTGCCCATACTGCCGGAGGAATATATAAGGACATACCTCTGGGAAGGTGGGGCGACATAGGGTGTTTCAGCTTTGAGGAAAAGAAATGCATGACTACCGGCGATGGGGGTATGATGGTTACGGATGATCCTGACCTCTTCAGGGATGTAAAGGCGATGCGATGGGTGGGTATCGACAAGGATAACTGGAAGACGGCACAGCAGTACACCAGTGCCGATCATGATGCCATGCACTGGTTCTATGAGATAAATGTGCTGGGTTATAAGTATAATATGAATGACCTGGCAGCTTCCATAGGTCTGGTGCAGCTTAAAAAGCTTCCGGCATTTAACGCCAGGCGTTCACAGATAATCAGAATGTATCTCGACGGACTCGATGGGCTGAAAGGGGTAGAGCCTCTGCTTCCCTATGAGCCTGAGAAATATCCCTATCAGATGTTTGGCATAAGGTCAGACGACAGGGACAGGTTGATGATAAACCTAAAGGGCCAGGGCATTGCAACAGGTTGTCACTATACACCCCTTCACACCCAGCCTCTCTTCCGTCGCTATTCATCCGACTGTCCCTATACTGAAAGAGAGGCCGGCAGGTTTATAACTTTGCCCCTGCATGCCGATCTTACCGATGAAGAGGTGAATTATATCATCGACGCCATCAGGCTATTCTGCAGAGATAACTATTAATGTCACATTAAATGAAGACAGGACTTGGATTACGGAGGAGGTTAAAGACATTGATTGCCCGGGTTAATCTCTTCAGATACAAGATACGCCTGTGGCTGTTGGGTCGCGATCATGCCATGCTGATGCTCAGGCGGGTTGACAAGGTTTCGCTGCTACTCATTTTGAGGAGAAACGGTGCCAGGATTGGCAGAAACTGCGATATCGAAACAGGCCTGGTTTTTCATAATTGCCGCGATTTTAAAAACCTTATCGTTGGTAATAATTGTCATATCGGCAAGGATTGCCTGCTCGACCTCAGGGACAGGATTGAAATAAACGACAATGCCGTTATATCCATGAGGACGATGATAATCACACACACCGATATGAGAGATGCCTTTCCCGGCAAGGTCTATTCTCCCTCCTGCAGCCCGGTTATCATTGAAGAAGGAGCCTATATCGGTGCCGGGGTAACCATTCTCAGTGGTGTGACCATTGGCAGGGGAAGCCTGGTGGCTGCGGGTGCAGTCGTAAACACTAATGTGGAGCCGGAGACAGTCGCGGGTGGTGTTCCTGCAACATTAATCAGGCATTTATAGAGGGATGGGGAAGCCGGATGGAGTCATAGCATCTGGGGGGTTGAAGGAGAAGGCCATCACGGGTCTTCTCTGGAGTTTTGGCGATAACGGATTTGGTCAGCTCATACATTTTGTTGTCGGCATCATCCTTGCCCGCATTCTCTCGCCCCAGGAGTTTGGGCTTATCGGGATGATAACCCTGTTCATTGCCCTGTCGCAGAGCTTTATAGACAGTGGTTTCCAGCAGGCCCTCATCAGGAAGAGTGATGCCTGCGACACCGATTTCTCAACGGTATTTTTCTTCAACCTGGCTGTAGGTGTTCTTTTCTACGGCCTGATTTTCATATTCTCAGGTGCGATAAGCAGCTTCTATGACGAGCCTCAGCTCAGGGAGATCATAAGGGTCTTCGGCCTGGTACTTGTCGTTAATGCCCTCGCTCTTATACAGCGTGTAAGACTTACCAGGGCAATCAATTTCAGGCTGCTCACCACCATATCACTCACCTGTTCCCTTGTATCCGGGGCCATTGCCATCTGGATGGCAATTAGCGGCTACGGGGTGTGGAGCCTGGTGTGGCGTACTTTGTTAAACCAGTTTATGCAGGCCATAGCCCTGTGGTACTTTAACAGCTGGAGACCCCTGGCAGTGTTCAGAATGTCATCCTTCAGGGATATGTTCTCTTTTGGTTCCAGGTTGCTGGTGTCAGGACTCATTGACACCCTGTATAAGAACATATACTATCTGATTATAGGAAAGTATTTCTCAGCTTCTGATCTCGGCTATTATACCAGGGCTGATCACTTTCAGCGCCTGCCCTCCAGCAATCTCACTGCAGTAGTTCAGCGGGTGAGCTATCCCGTTCTGGCATCGGTAAAGGATGATGAGGTGAGGCTCAGGGAAGGCTACCGTCGTATTATAAGGTCGACCATGTTCATAAGCTTCACAACCATGATAGTGCTGGCAGCAATAGCCGAATCCCTGATACTCGTTCTTATCGGAGATAAATGGATGCCGGCGGCAGGTATGCTGCAGATGCTATGCTTCGCAGGGATGCTTTATCCCCTTCATGCCATGAACCTTAACATGCTCAATGTGAAGGGGCGTTCCGACCTCTTCCTTCGGCTTGAGATTATCAAGAAGGTGCTGGCCGTGCCTGTTATAATCGTAGGGGTCATAATGGGTATACGGGCCATGCTCGCAGGCATGATAATAAACTCGTTCATCGCTTATTTTCTGAACAGTTATTATTCAGGCCGGCTGGTTGGTTATCCCGTGGCGATGCAGGTCAGGGATGTGCTTCCTTCATTTATTATAGCCATGCTTGCAGGGGCTCTGACCTTTACCCTTTCCCTGCTCATGGGAGTGAATCCGGCAGTGATGTTATCGTTGCAGTTACTGTTAGCCACAGTTGTTGTTCTGGTTCTTTCCGAGCTGACCCGCCATAAGGGTTATATGGAGATCAGAATGTTGCTGCTTGGCAGGTTGTTTCGTAGCAGAAAAAACAAATAATCCTATAGGAGATGAGCGACCCGACCAGACCCGTTTATGTTACCCGTCCTGATCTTCCTCCCATTGAGGAGCTTATGCCCTATCTGGAGCAGATATGGGAAAGCCGTGTACTGACCAACAACGGACCTCTCCACAAGCGCCTTGAGCAGGAGTTGGCAGAATATCTCGGGGTGAAGTATGTTTCACTTTTTGCCAACGGCACGCTGGCGTTAATGACGGCATTGCAGGCTTTGGAGATAAGGGGAGAAGTGATTACCACACCTTTTAGTTTCGTTGCCACTACCCATGCTTTGTGGTGGAACAACATAAAGCCCGTGTTCGCAGATGTGGAGCCCCGCTGGCTGACACTCGACCCGCAGCGTATAGAAGAAGCCATCACAGCTGAGACCACCGCCATATTACCCGTACATGTCTATGGTAATCCCTGCAGTGTGGAAGAGATCGGGATGATAGCCAAGAAGCATGGACTGAAGGTTATTTATGATGCTGCCCACGCCTTTGGTGTGAAGAAAAACGATTTACCCCTGGTTAGTTTTGGTGATTTGTCGGTACTCAGTTTTCATGCCACCAAGGTATTCAACACCTTCGAGGGAGGAGCCATTGTCAGTCATGATGCCGGGATGAAACGACGGATAGACCTTTTGAGGAATTTTGGCTTCACGGGTGAGATAACCGTCGCTGAACACGGTATCAATGGGAAGATGAATGAGTTACAGGCAGCAGTGGGGCTTGTGCAGCTTAAGCATCTGGGTGACAACATAGGCAAGAGGAAGGCCGTTGCGGACACATATACCAGGGAGCTGCATGGTGTACGCGGCATTAAAATACTGATGCCTCCTGCAGATGTAAGAACAAATTACTCTTATTACCCCATACTTATTGATTCAGATGAATATGGTCGTACAAGAGATGAACTGTACGAAGAACTCAGGAGTCACAATATTTACAGCAGGCGGTATTTCTATCCGCTTATAAGCAAGATGGACACATATTCACAGTTGCCTTCATCGCAGTCGGAGAATCTTCCGGTTGCGATGAAGGGGGCATCAAAGATATTGTGTCTGCCAATTTTCTCAGAACTTAATCTTGCTGAGGTAAAAATGATTGCATCACTTATAGCAGGCTTAAGATGTTGAAATTAGCTGTGATGCAACCATATATCTTCCCTTACCTTGGGTACTTTCAACTGATACAAAGTGTAGACAGGTTCGTTCTCTATGATGATGTTAATTATGTTAAGGGTGGTTGGGTTAATCGCAACTTCATTCAGA
>JAVEWX010000005.1:0-45618 GCA_034004335.1 Bacteroidales bacterium
GTTGCCTGATTTTCCTTTCTTCACGCAGATTGCGAATATGTTCACTAAACTGGCTCATATTGTTATGTATTGTCTTGTCAAACAATGACAAAAATACACATAAAAAAAGAAACACAAAAGAAAAAAAGAAAAACTGCAAACCATGCAAAGTTTGCAGTTTTACAAAGTATAGGAAAACACTCTACTGTTTTGAATAACAGCCATATTGTGGCTGTGTAAGATAGATGCCTGTAAGCTCTTTGAGGAGGTTATCAACCGAACGGGTTGAAAGATTGAACTTTTTGCCTAATTCGATGGCTTCAGCTCTTTTAAAATCGGGAGGCAATGCATCAAAGAATTTGCGTTTGTTGTCACCGGAGCGGAAAACAGCATTGTCGTTTTGCTTTGGCAGATTGTAAAACATTAACAAGCTATGCTGTAGATATAAGTCGGCAAGGTTCACGGCTGTATCAAAATCGGAATCATTACAAAAAACTGTGGTTGAGGTATCGCCAATCTCGAATTTGCGGAGTGCCGTAAATATCATCGTCAAGCGATACAGAACAAGCCCAAGACGTTTTACAATGCTTCCGGCATCATCCCCCGTAAAAGTAGTGACTTCAATAAGCCAACGGCTGCAAATACGGTTTAAAGTCTGCCATTGCTGTTGTGTAAGTTCTACAGATGTCGGGTAATGCTTCAAAAATTGAATCAACTGAAATACCTGATCGGATAATGTATTGAAATGCTCGGTAAGGTTGATACTGCTTGCATAGGGTGAAACATCACGCCATTGCTGCTCCACCTTGTAAGCATAGAACATAAAACGGCTGAAAAGACCGTCCTCAGCTGATGCAATCAGACCCGTTACCTGACTTGGAGTGCCTGACAGTGCAACTGACAGGCGTGGTTCGTTCACTTCAATATACTCGTTATTGGTTTTCTTTGAACTGGAAATCCGTTCATGATGAAATGCCTTGCGAAGCATATCAGAATAACCGCCCCATTCCTGTTTAAGTACATTACCCATCGTATCGGCTTCGGTTTCGCAAATAATGCCTTCGCCCTGGTTTTGTTCGAGGTGTGAAAGGATTTTCGCATAAGATGAATTTGCCGGAATAAAAACAACCCTGAAAGGTGGTTGTTCCGGTGGCTCCTCTGCCGGCTCATGTTTTTTCTTTGCCCTCTGGCGTGTTTTGTATTCATTCATTTCACTATCATACCGCTGCTGTTCTTCTTTACTTGATTTCAGAAGTTGGTCGTGGTGCTTGTCAGCAAGGGTTTTGGAAAATTTTAAAGCACCTTTGCCGCTTGCGGCAGGGGCTATGACAAAAGCAAACAGATTGGGATATACAATTTGCTGAGCATAAACACCTTTTACATTTGGCAGGCAACCGCTGAGGATAGCAAAAGCTCCTGTAAGAAATACATCCCGTTCCCTTAAATCTGTAAATGCTAATGCACCTGATTTTATCAAATCGGGCAGTTGGTTGTAAACCTCATCGGGAATGGTTGGCGTGTTTTTCAGGTAATCTTCCTCGATTGTTTCCTGCTGCTGTTTTTGTTCATTCGTATTAGTTTGCACTTTTGCAGACTTTGCAAAGTTTGCAAACTCGTTAAAGTGGTGGTTGTAGGCACTCTTTACGGAAGCTCGGATTTCCTGTTCCGATAAATCAAAATTGGTTGAAATAAAATCGAGTGCTGTATTTTCGGGAATGCCTTTGCGGTTGCAGTTACAAGCTAACAGATAAACAAAGTTGTTGCGGTTACCGGAATGGTATTGTTCTTTTTGCTCTGTAAACCTTATACAATCTTCAAACAATGTCTGAAAATCGGGAATTGTATTGTATTTCTGTTTTACCACAGATTCATTGAAAACCGTTTGTACTTCGAACTTTTGGTTATGAATATTCTTGTAAGTGTCGGGGTCGTCTGAAACAAAGCAAAGCCGGGTAATGTCCTTGCATTTAGGGTCGCAAGGAATACCCAATGCTTTTTCGTAATAAGCCTGCACCTGTTTGTATGCGAAGTCGTGGTGTTCTGACCCGGTGTTGACCTCAACAAAAACTTTCAGCCCTTTACCGCTTGGACTGCGAAAGCAGGCAAAGGTAAAGGGGATTTGAGTTATTGCCTGAAAAGCAGTATTAAGCTGATCGGATGTGAGTTTGTCGAAATCCAAATGAACGTAACCGCTGTATTGGTTGAGTAAATCAGCTTTACGACCACCTTTGAAGGTAGCTGATGGAGTGAAAGCCGGAAGTTGTCGTTTTAACTGGTCGGCTTTTTCGGTATCACCAGAGGCAATCAGGGAGCGGATAGGTTCAATATCCGCCCTGTATTTGCCCTCTTTGATGTCTTTGATGATTAACAGCAAAGCCCTGTTTTCTACCGTCTGATTAAATCCTGAAAAAATTGTCGAACATGCCATAATATCAGGATTTAGATGGTTTATGATATTTTTCAAGCATTTTCAGGATGTCAGACAAACGGTAATACATTTTACTGCCTACCTGTGAAAAGGCAATCATTCCTGTATCACGCCAAGCCTGAGCCGTGCGTTTGCTGATATTCATTACCTGAATAAACTCCTGATTGTCGAAAAATATCTGTTCGGGATTTGTGTGTTGTTTTACTTCAAGCAATAACGACATTCTATTGAGCCGTTCCTGAATGTTTTCAAGAGGTTCACGGCATTTTTTACATTCTTCCATTGATTACCTCCTCCTGTTTTGAAGTATGTAATCCGTGGCTTCCTTTTCAATTTCATCATTTGTATTTTGTCGGTTCTGCTGTAACCAACGGTCTAATTCCTGACGATTGAAATACAATTTCTTACCCTGAGGGCAGAAATGCGGGATCTGCTTCCGACTGGTAAGTTTATACAAGTGGCTTTCGCTAATGTCGAGGTACTGGCAAGCCTCACTAAAGTTGAGCACATCCTTCTTTAAAAGGTTTTGCTCCGAAAGCATTTTTTCGATATTATCGAGTTTTTCGATTATTAATTGCTCTGTCATTTTGCAACGTATTAAAAGTTCAACAAAAATTTAATTGTTGTGCCTTCATTCATCGGGTGCAAAGGCACGAGCAACCGATGAATTACGAAGCAAAAATATGCAGTACGGAAGGGGTAAGGTAGTTCCGAATGGTACCGGAACCATTACTAAAGAAATTGAATTTCAGAAAGTTAATCTAAATATTTTTCTTTGTCTTTGTATGCTTTTTGTTTCAATACCATAAATTTTGCATCCCAAAATTCAACTGCTTTGTTCTTTGGTGTTTTAAATTCCTTGTGCAGACCATCAAATGTAATATCATCTTTCTTTTTAGAGCTAAGAACCGCAGAGAATACCCGTGAAAGGTCGGTTTTGTTTTTTGGTTGTAAAATGCCTTCTTCCTCCAAAGTCCTTAACAGATAGCCAATTTCTGCGACTGTAAGTGAGGTTGGAATCTTAGGCAAATCAACTCCTTTTAGTTTAGAAAAATCAATGTGCAAGTTTTCGTTTATGTATGCTTTTTGAATTTCAAGCCATTTCAAAATTTTGCGAGGGATGGATAATTTGTAAACAGAGTTGTCAATGTTATAGCTTGTTTTAAGGAATGCAAATTTTTCTTCTTCTTTTGATATTAATTCAAGCCGTTTGTTTGGTGCTGATGGCTCTTCGATTTTTTCAAATATAGATGCAGTAAATGAATTGTAATATTCTTCAGTGGTTTTATCTGATTGTAAATCCTCAAAGGAAGGATTTTGTTGAATATCTGTGAAGTCCCGAATAAAGATTAGGTTTTCGAGAATCTGTATGTGTGTTGCCAGACCTTCCTTTCTTGAAGCTGCGTCCGTCAATGTTGAAGCAACATCTCTGTACATCAGATAGTGATTTTTTGTTTCGTCAATACGTTGTACAGCTTTTGCCCTGGAGTACTCCATTTGCTCGATGAATCTTTTAACAATAAATTCGTTCAGCTTGGTGATTTTCTTTGCTACATTCATAGCCGGTGAAGGACTGCCAATCAACTTCAAATAGATTTCTTCCTCTGTTAATGGACTTCCGACAATCTGAGAAGGAAAAAGTTCCTGTACTTCGAGGATAAGCCGGATTAGTGTTGTTTGAAGCACACGTAAAATGTAATCACATTCTTTTTTTAATGCCTTGGTTTCATCGTCTGGAATTGCATCAAAAGGCAGATCATCGTCATAACCCAACTGCTTTATCTGTTTGGCTGTTTCAGAAAGCAAGTATTTGATTCTGTCTAAGGTGTCATTGATTGCAGACTTTACAAGGTTTGCAGTTTCGCAAAGTTCAATTGCTTTGTTAATCTTATTTATCAGCCTTGTGCCTTCATTCTTAATAAGGTAATAATAGTATTCGGTTTTATCCGTGAAGAATGGCGGAATGTCAATATCAATGAGAGGCTCAAAGATTTTATCTTTGACCGATGAAATAATAATCTTGTTTTCTTCGATTTCGATTAATACTTCATCATCGTCCATCAGGAGCGGATGGTCTTTCAATGCTTCATTCAATGCTTTTTCAAAATCTTCCGGCGTTCCCTTTTCCCAACGAAAAGCAGGGTTTAACTTTTGCCGGAATACTTCTTGAGACCGGTTGCTTTCGAGCCAGGGGCGAAGTTCCCCAAATAATATACTGTTGTAAATGCTTAGACTGATTTTCATATATCGAGTTTTATTTTGTTTGCTGCTTCTTTTTTACGTTCATCAATGATTTTTGCATAAATCTGCGTTGTTTTAAGGTCCTTATGACCTAACAATTTTGAAACGGTATAAATGTCGGTTCCCAAAGTTAATTGCAATGTGGCGTATGTGTGCCTTGCACAATGAAAAGTAATCGTTTTGCTGATACCGGCTTTCATAACCCATTGTTGCAATTTCAGATTGTGCCAGGCACTATATTTTAAACCGACAAAAACACGTTCATCGGGAATGGTTCGTTCTCCTAATAATTCAAATGCTTGCTCTGATATTGGCTGTGTTTCTGCTCCTTTGGTTTTCTTTTGCCTGAAACGGATGTAATGCCCTATTTCATTTGAAAATTGCACTTCTGACCAAGTCATTTTTTGAACATCCGACCAACGCAAACCCGTTAAGGCACTGAAAAGAAAAGCACGTTTGAGAATTGGGATTTCACATTCTTCTTTAGCGATGGCTTGTAATTCTTCAAGCGTAAGAAATTGCCGTTCCGGTTCACCAGGCTTTATGCCTTCGGTTTCATCGGCAGGATTACGCTGAATGATGCCCTCTTTGTATGCTTCTCTTAAAGCTGCTCTTACCTTATTATAATAGGATGATGCAGAATTTTGAGAAAGTGGCTGTTTGGCAGGTGTACGAGCATCTTTCTGTAGATATTCTTTAAAATCTATTAACCAGCGTTTATCAATCTGGGCAAAGGTTACATCAAACTTCACAAACTTGCGGAGGTGCTTCAATGTGCTGTCCCAATTACCGTAATTGCCTTCGCTGTCTTTTCGCTTCTCGGCAAGATATTCAAAGTACCTGAGAAAACTACCTTTCATTTTACCCTGATCCTGAAAACCATAAATGCCGTTTTGAATTTCCAGATGTCGTTTAGAACGGATTGATTCAGCCAATGCAAGGGTTTTCCGGTTTTCATCCTTTTGCTCCTTTGTCAGCTTTCCTTTTTTGGGTTCAGGGATGAGGTAAAGCTGCAAATATTCATATTGTCGCTTACCCTGATGGTAGTAATCGAGGTACAGACTGACTTTATCGCCTTTTAATCTTTGACGGAGTGTAACATTCATACATTATTATATAAAGAGTTTATCAATTTCTTTTCGTTTTACTATGGTTCTGCGACCGAGCTTTCCGACTTTCAATGCACCTTTTGCAATCATTCTTTGAATTGTTCTTTTGCTTGCTCCTAATAGGGTGGCAGCTTCATCAACGCTTAAAAATTCTTTTTGCTGAATAGCAGAATCAAATTTTTGATGTTCCGGCTCGACTTGCTGAGGTTGTAAAACGGATTGAATTTTTTCGTCCCGTTTCATTTTCTTGTAATGCCTGCTGTTACAGGTGTGATTACAATAGCGAGTGTAAAGAGTTTTAGCTTCAAATTCTTTACCGCAGTACTCGCAAATTTTCTTAAAAGTTAGGTTGCTGCTCATAATGTCCTTTTACGTCTTTAGTTGCCTGCAAGCGACTAAATGTGTCTTAAAGTGACATCATTTCGCCTGTTTGTTGCCCGGCAACTATATTATTTTTCTTGGGCAACAATTTGGCAACAAAGATAAGTATAAAAAAGGAAATTGGGCAACAAATAAAAGAAAATAATTTACTTAATTGCTAACATAAACAGGCTGTTGGAAAATATGAGAAAGATAATTACTTTCCGATACAAAAATTACGGAAGATGTTTCCCAGTATTTCATCTGTTGTAATGGCTCCGGTAATCTCACCCAGGTAGTGAATTGCCTGGCGAACATCGATGGCTATCAGGTCAGACTGCAAACCTGTTTCCAGACCCTTAACAACACGACCCGTAGCCTCTGATACCTTCATGAGAGCTTCATAATGTCTTGCATTGGTGATCATAACCCTCGTTTCATTGATCCTGTCGAGTCCGGATGCCGATGCCAGGGCTTTCTTTAATACCATATAATCATCTTTCCTGTTCGCCGACATTACAACCAGGCTTGTTGAATCACTGGTTATTACCTCATTTTTGATAGTTTCGAGATGATCTTCCCCGGCCAGGTCGGCTTTGTTCACTACAATTATCAGTGAGGCAGAGGCTGGCATCATGGTTCTTCTGAAATGTCTGACCTCCCTGTTGATCTCCACGGCACTCTGAACCGCCTCCGTAACCAGTATGACAATTGTTGCGAGGGCAATTTTCTCCCGGGTTTTTCCTATTCCGAGTCTCTCGACAATATCCTCGGTATGTCTCAAACCCGCGGTGTCAATGAAACGGTAAAGTACACCTTCAATAACCAGGGTGTCTTCTATTGCATCGCGTGTAGTGCCCGGTATTTCCGAAACAATTGCCCTCTCTTCATTAAGGAGCCCGTTCAGAAGTGTCGATTTGCCAACATTAGGCTTCCCTGCTATTGCCGTTGGTATTCCCCTCTTCACAGCATTACCGATTGAAAAGGAAGCCGCCAGCTCACCAGAATAATCCCTTAATCTTACTACTGTCGAAAGCAGGTCATTCCTGTCGGCAAATTGCACATCCTCCTCCCCAAAGTCAAGTTCGAGTTCAAGCAGGGAGACCAGGTTGAGCAGCTCGGAACGTAACCCCGCTATTTCATTGGAGAAACCTCCCTTAAGCTGACTGATGGCAATCCGGTGTGCAGCACCCGAGTCGGCAGCTATCAGGTCAGCTATGGCTTCTGCCTGCGAAAGGTCGAGCTTCCCGTTCATAAATGCCCTGCGGGTAAATTCACCCGCACTGGCAGGAGATGCCCCCTGACTTGCGAGGATGCCGGTAATAGTGTTCTGAATGTAAAAGGAACCGTGGCATGCTATCTCCACCATATCCTCGCCGGTATATGAATGGGGCGCCCTGTAGATGCTTATAATTACCTCATCTATAACTTCTTCTCCGTTTACTATATCCCCGTATACCAGGGTGTATCCCTTTTCCCTTGTCAGCCGTCCCCTTCTTCGCGCAATGAATATCCTGTCGCAAATGTCTATACTGTCAGGACCTGATACCCTGATAATAGTGATGGCGCTACCCGGCTGATGCACGGGAGCACATATGGTATTGCTGCCTGGATGCATTGAAGCTTACCTCTGAACCGCAAAGGTATGAAAGTTTGATAAAAACACGACAATGACACGTAACCAGTGCGCCCCTGAAGGTACTATCTGTCAAGGTTGGCCGAATCAAACAGGATATCATTCGGAACAATATCAGTTGTGATGTTCTCCATCTTCATTGAGGAGTGCCTTCCGGTAACATGATTAGTGGCTGTCATCTCTGCAATCATGTAGCCCCCACCTTTGCCCAGTGGCACAACTGAGCCCACTTCAATGGTTTTATACAGGGTCCCGTTCTTGTCGAAGAACTCTATTTTCCTGAGGTGCAGCGTGCCCATCTCAAAATAACTGATCCTGCGCGAATACCCGTATTCATTCTCTTTTGCGACATCGACCGGAGCACTCTCAATGATGTACTCACCCGATTTTCCGGAACCATCAAGGTGCCTGTTCCTGAAATCAGCAGACGGGGGAGAACTGATGTCGGAGTTCGTGAATTCCGATCCCATGAAACTCTTGCCCTTCTCCGTGGATACAATGCGCCTTACTCTTTTCAGTGCAGGGAGGTAAATCCACATATCATCCTGTTTGTCCTTGTAATCATATATCAGTATTGCCGTACCCTGAACCTCTGCCGGAGCCATGAACCTGATCAGGCGCTTCTCCGTTCCGTCGGGGTATTTCTTCGATACCACCTTGTTTTCCCTGACCCTGCTGTTTCCATTTTTATCGGTTATTGTAAGCCTTACCTTTGCCTCAAGAGCGTCGGTAATTGTCATGTCCCTCGACCTGTCGAGCAATGACGATGCATCTTCTGTCTGCCCCTTCATGCCTGAAAGGATCATAAAAGTTGTCAATACTAAGAGTGTTATCCTTTTCATAATGTATTTATTAACAGGTTTCTATTTTTTTATCAATGAATCATTTGCAGCAAACCGGGGCCTGAAAAGAATCATTATGGCCGGCACGGTCACCAGTGCTGCAACCAGGCAGACTCCGATGGAAATGATAACGAGGTATCCGAAAAACCTTATGGAGGTAAAACCCGAAAATACAAGCACCGAAAAACCGGCCATCACGCTTAGCGCATTAAATACAATCCCCCTTCCGGTTGTCGATATTGCCCGGGCAGCTGCTTCAACCGTACCGAGCCCTCTTTCCATCTCAGCCATGTGCCTCCATATATAATGTATGGTATAATCCACACCAACCCCAATCATTATGGAAGACAGAAGGGCCGTTG
The DNA here is from genome assembly GCA_034004335.1 of Bacteroidales bacterium. GTDB lineage: Bacteria > Bacteroidota > Bacteroidia > Bacteroidales > VadinHA17 > SLNP01. The sequence continues at coordinate 8,958 of JAVEWX010000005.1, forward strand.
CCGGGTCAATGGCAATTCCTGCCCAACCCATAAAACCAAGGAGTATGGCTATTGAGGCCAGCATTGGGATGGTGCCGATGAGTCCGCCACGCAGCGATCTGAATATCCCTGAAAGCAAAACAAAGATTACCAGCAGGGCAAAAATAATTGATGAAATCTGGCCACGGAGAATTCTTCCTGAAAACTCCTCCATGATATAGGCATATCCTCCCGTAACAATCCTGCCTGATATCTTGTCCTCCAGTTCATCTGCCATTGAGACAATATTGTCGATGTTCCTGGCTGCCGGGTCATTGAAGCGGACCATCACGTGAGCCCTGGTATAGTTAAGGTCTACAAGCTGCTCAAAATCCTCAGGATCTCCGCTCATATTGTATATTTCAACCATTTGTGCCAGGGCTTCCCTTGTATCGGGTATGGTGTCATAATATGATTCGCCGGCATCGAACAAGGCTTTGCTCATCTCCCTCACCACCCTGGCAACCGACATCACATTACCCACACCGGGTTCATCCTTCACCCTGCTGCACCACTCATCTATTGCCAGCATGTTGGCAGGGTCCAGAATATCAGCTTCAACCATCACTGATATGTTCTGCGAACCGCCGAAGCCATCGTTGATAGCCTCCGAAGCTGCTTTTACCGGATGTCCGGCAGGAAAAAAATTTTCCTGGTTTGACTCAATCTTCAGAAAGAATATTCCTGAACCAATGAGCAACGTGACCAGGGAACTTATGACAAGGACTCTGAAAGGATTATTGGTAACAACACGTGCAAGGAAGGTCAGGTAACCTGCTGATCCGTCAGGTGACGCACCATTACCTTTAACACTCCTTGCCGTAGGCTTTGGAAGGTATGACATCCATGCCGGGATGAAGAACAATGACAACAAAAGTGCATACCCCACCCCGATAGCCGCAAGTACACCCACCTGCCTTGCAGGAATAACCGAATGGGTTAGAAGTCCCAGTATACCGGCAATAGTCGTCAGTCCGGTAAATATCACCGGCTGACGAAGTGACCGGAGCAGTTTCTCAAGTATCTGTCTTACTGAATAGCTACGGTCGCAATGATTTATCTCCTGGTAACGGGCTATCAGATGTATCCCGTAATTGTTGGCTATGGCTATCATCATGACAGGTACCAGCAGGCTTAGAATCGACAGTTTCCAGCCAAAAAGCGGGGCAAGACCCATCGCCAGTGCCATCGAAAGCAACACCACCGAGAAGGGCAATATCACCCCCCTGATTTCGCGGAATGAGATCCAGAGAAGCAGCAGCATCAAAGTCAGAGCCAACGGCACCAGGATAAGTCCGTCGCGCCTTACATCCTTCAGGATAGCCCTCCTGATGGCAGGAAGTCCCCCAATAAGCAGTTCCGCTCTTCCCTGATAAGCCGATACCAGACTGTCAATTTTCGCAAGAGTCTCCATTTCCGGTACATTACCGTCGAGGTAAACCACTATAGATGCTGCGGTGAAGTCATCGGAGATCACGCTTCCCATTATCAGAGGATTGTCCCTGAGTTCGGATTCGAGCACCCGGGCCTCAGTGCTGTCTGACGGTAAAAATGGGACAGCAGGCTCAACCATCATGAATCCATCTTCACCACTGATCCTGAGAGCATTCGAGACCGACAGCACCTCCTTTACCCCCCTTAGGCCAGAAAGTTCATCGGTGATTGAGGAAATTCTCTGCAGATTTTCTGCGGTGATTACCATACTGTCGCGAAGAAGTATCATGATGATATCCTGCACCCCGAAATTCTTTTCAATCTCATCGGTATTCATCCTCGAAGTCATGGTCGCAGGTATGTAATTCCTGATATCGGGATCGGTTTTGGCCGACGGAATAAGCAGTGCGCCGGCAATTGATAAAACCATCGCCATGATAATTATAACCAGCCTGTATCTGTATAAGAAGCCTGTCATGTTTTCAGAAATCAGCACGGAATGAGACGAAAAAGTTCGACAGCGGTCTGTCAATGATATCATAAAGGGAGTTTTCTGGTCCTGCATAGAAATCGGCGCCCAGGAATACAGACAGACCGTCGGCAGGCCTGAATCTTACCGAGGGAACCAGTGCCAGGTCGCCCGATGTGATATTGTACAGCATAATCATTCCCGGTAGAATGTTGCCATTGGCAATATCAGCTTCAATTCTCAGTCCTGCAGAATGATAGCTCTTCTCAAGCTGGTACATGTACAGACGATTGAATGCTGCTGTATTGACGCCTATCAGCCAGTCCATTATACCCGGATTGGTAATCATCTGTTCTATCTGTTGAGGTGTGAGATCAGGCATGCTTCCCGGCAATACCGGTAGCACGGCCGCAGGCTCAAAATCGGTAATGTATTTTCCGATATATTCGGCCCCCAGCATTATTTTCCCCAGTGTTAAATCTGCACCTGCTGCCCATTCAATCTCGGGCATAGGCACATAACCATAGGTGCGGAACGACAAATCGGGCTTTGTGAAAGCAGTCTCCCCACGCAGCCCGAACCTTCCTGCCACGGTCTCGAAATCGAATCCCAGCCTTTTTACCCTGTAAGGTGTTACCGTCATGTTTACCTCAATGTCGGCTGTACTTTCATCGATGATATCTATAGTGAAACCGTCATACCTTATTCCGGGCAGTGGATCGTTGCCATTGAACCAGGAGATGGAAAAGTCTATTCCCCTGAGGAAGAATTCAGCCCTGGCCCCGTAACTTGTCATTGATTTCCCGCCCGTCAGTCCATCCAGTTCCCTGAGGTTCACCGTGGCGGGCAGATCAAGGGGGGCCGTAACCAGCACGTCAGGGCGGTAGAAGGGGGCTACGATGAACTGAAGTGAGAGAAATCCTGCCGGTGTATATGTCAGTGAAGCCGTTATGTTCCCCAGATCCATGTCCTCTTTTTCGGGAGATCGTACGACCAGGTTACGAGGATTGAACGATGAAGTCGGATTGTCAAAATCTGCCCGTCCCCATTTGGTAATATGCTGACCCATTGTTACCTCAAAGTTCCCGCTGTACCACGATACCCATGCCTCACGCAACTGCAGCGCCGACACATTTTGCCTGAATTCACTGCCATACCTGTAACGGATATCGGCATAAGCCCTGAAATTCTGTTGATTGCGAACATCCAGCCTGAAACCGCCATCGGCGTATACTGAAGAGAAAGGGTTGTCGTGACCGGGATTGTGAATTTCACTGTATGTTCCGGTACGAATAAACCCCGTTAATGTTCTAGATACTGTCTGTCCCTGGATTATGGCACAGGTTCCCGCAAAGAGCAGGATAAGAAGATATATATTCCTCATGCCGGTTTTTCCCACAAAGAAAAGCCATTGGGTAATGCCGGTCGTCCTAACCGCTTAATCGGTACATGGTTTCTGCTGATGATATGTGCGATCCGCGCGGGATAGACTGATACCGGAAATCAGTCAGAGGGTTTTCTGTCGCGGTATTCGCTCGGGGTGACGCCCATCTGCTCCTTGAATATCTTGTTGAAGACTGATTTTGAATTGAATCCCGAGTCATAAGCGATTGCAAGTATTGTGTAGTTCCGGTATTTTTCGCTTTGTAATCTTGCTGAAGCCTCCCTGACCCTGAAATCGTTGATGAAGGTGTAAAAGTTGCACCCGTGTTCCTCGTTGAGAATCTGTGTGATATGGTGCCTGCTTATTCCTGTCAAACCGGCCAGATCATAGATGGTCAGGTTCCTGTCGAGATAGTATTTTTTCTCATTCATGAGCTCGAGGAGGGTGGCCAGCATCTCTCCGGCCTGTTCCTGCCTGAGTCCGCTCCTGGAGTATTTTTCCTGGCCGTTCACGGCTGCCTCATCATTGTCTTCAGTCTCTTCCGGCGCATTAAGGGCAAAAAGTTCAGGCTGCCTGACCCCGTAGAAACTATAGGCAAAAGACAGTACAGCAATGAATATAAATATTATATAGTATGGATCGAAAGGAATATAGTTGCCCACGATGTTGATTCCGCCCAGTATGAAGAGGATAAGATATACTGAATAGAAAGAAATGGATATGATTTTCAGCCAGTTGAGTGTGGCGGCAATAGAGGTATAGGAAAGGTTGTTCTTCAGGTCGCGCTGGTGATTGCGGATGACGATGAAGGTAAGTATGCTGTAGAGCGATATTGAGATAAAGAAAGATATACCATATACGATTCTGAGTGTAATCATCCCGTCAGGCCTTAAGTAAGCCGTGGGGTTGCGGAACATCTGATAGTCTCTCTGCCATACCGAGACTGCAAAAAACACCAGGAAGGGAATGAAATGCAGGATGTTGAAATAGTTAAACCTGTTACTTCTCGCAGTTATCTGCCTTGCATAAAGATAGAGCAGGGGTCCGTAGGTGAAGGCAATAAAGGGAAAGGAGTAGAAGGGAAGGAGAGTGCTGTTGACCAGTGCGAAGATGAGTTCGAAACAGATAAGGAAGAGCCATGCTGCCATCAGCTTGTTGGCGGTTGTAAAAGGCTTCCTTGTTGCCAGCAATAATCCCGCGAAGAAGGACTGGGATATCCCAATATATAAAATGGGTTCTATGAGCTGCATATTCCGGGAGCAATTTGAGTCTTAAAGATAGCCAATTGAAATCATTTTTACAGTATATTTGGCAATTCGCATCAACGAATCAACAGATATTCATAACCTAAACCAGATCATTAATGAGCGTACTTGTAAACAGGAATTCCAGGGTGCTTGTTCAGGGTTTTACGGGCAGTGAAGGCTCATTTCATGCTCAGCAGATGCTGGAGTACGGCACCAATGTGGTAGGTGGCGTAACACCCGGCAAAGGTGGTCAGAAGAACCTGGGCCTGCCGGTTTTCAATACAGTGGCAGAGGCTGTCAGGGGAACCGGAGCCGATGTTTCAGTGATATTCGTGCCGCCAGCCTATGGAGCCGATGCAATTATGGAGGCAGCTGAAGCCGGTATCAGGGTTATAGTTGCGATCACCGAGGGTATACCCGTCTCCGACATGGTTAAGGTGAAGGAGTTCCTGAAAGCATTCGATTGCAGGCTTATCGGACCTAACTGTCCCGGTGTAATAACCCCCGGTGAGGCCAAAGTGGGAATAATGCCCGGATTCATTCATAAAAAGGGAACCGTGGGTATTATCTCCCGTTCCGGAACACTGACATATGAGGCAGTGGATCAGATAACAAGGCTCGGTCTCGGACAATCAACCTGTATTGGAATAGGTGGTGATCCGATAATCGGCACTTCAACACTCGATGCCGTGAAGCTTATGATGGAGGATGATGAAACCAGTGCCATCGTAATGATAGGTGAGATAGGAGGGTCGATGGAAACTGATGCGGCACGGTGGATTAAGGAAAACATGCGCAAACCGGTTGTAGGGTTTATTGCCGGACAGACCGCACCAAAGGGAAGAAGGATGGGACATGCAGGCGCCATTATAGGCGGCAAGGATGACACTGCCGCCGCGAAAATGAAGATAATGAGTGAATGCGGTATACACGTGGTCGTATCTCCTGCCGACATAGGGAAGAGAGTGGCAGAAGTGATGAAATGACAAGGCATTTTCACCATCGCTAAAGCTACGGTGCACATGGAAAGGAGAAAGGAGAAAGGAGAAAGAAATAAGAGTTTAGGGCAACAGACCACCCGGGCATCGTCGGTTGACAACAGTAAGAGATTATAATTGAACTAAACAATAATCGGAAATGGGATTACTTGAGGGAAAAACAGCCCTTATAACCGGGGCATCACGTGGTATAGGACGCGGCATAGCGTTAAAGCTCGCCGGGGAGGGAGCCAGTATTGCCATTACCAACATAGCTGATGATTTTCAGTTTTGTGAGGTATGTGCTGAAATTGAGAAACTGGGAGCAAAGGTGAGGAGATACATTTCGAATGCCGCTGACTTCGACAGTTCACAAAAGCTTGTAGATGAAATACTTAAGGATTTTGATACCATCGATATCCTGGTCAACAATGCAGGCATAACCCGTGATACGCTGCTTATGAGGATGACCGAGCAGCAATGGGACGATGTTATTGCCGTTAACCTGAAATCGGTATTCAACCTAACAAAGGCTGTACTGAAGCCTATGATGAAACAGAAATCAGGTTCCATCATCAACATGAGTTCCGTTGTGGGCGTCTCAGGTAATGCAGGACAGTCGAACTATTCGGCTTCAAAGGCTGGCATTATAGGGTTTACCAAAAGTATGGCCAAAGAGTTGGGATCAAGAAACATAAGATGCAATGCCATAGCGCCGGGTTTCATCATTACGGAGATGACCGATAAGCTTCCCGAAGATGTAAAGAATGACTGGATAGCCAAAATACCGCTTCGCAGGGGAGGTACCCCCGACGATGTAGCTAATGTGACTCTCTTCCTGGCATCAGATTTATCATCATATGTCAACGGACAGGTAATAAATGTTTGCGGAGGTATGCTGACTTGAAATTAATTTAATTATATTTGCATCTGCGGGGCGCCGATCCTTTAGCACGAGGAAATGCAGCGAGACATATTTATTCCACACACACTTTTTCTTCACACTAACGGCCCCCGTTTTTTCTTTGTACCATATCGATGTTCTTTCTCAATACCCTAAGGGGATGACAGTTTGACTTTGTCATTACCTTTTTTTCTATATTTGCAGCTGTTTTTGCCTCCTTAGCTCAGCGGTAGAGCAGCTCATTCGTAATGAGCAGGTCGTGGGTTCGAATCCCATGGGAGGCTCAGGAAACTGCGGATTGCAGTTTGATAAATGCGGGAGTAGCTCAGTGGTAGAGCATCAGCTTCCCAAGCTGAGGGTCGCGGGTTCGATCCCCGTTTCCCGCTCGAAATGGCCGAGGAAAGTCTCCATTAACAGGTGACGTTCGCCGGCCATCTTTCTTCCTGTTCCGGTGTTCATCAGATCTTTCAAAAGCAGCAATTTCTCAAAGAAATGGCCGTAGGTAGTGCCTGACAGCCTTTCACCGTAGAGAGGTCTGTTCCTGAAGCCACCATATGTAAAGGCTCTTGCAATACCTATGGCTCCAATGGCATCGAGACGATCGGCATCCATTACCAGTGCAGCAACAGGTACTGGCTTCCCCTTCCCCTTCATACTGCTGAAGGAGATGCTTTCGGCAACTGTCACTACCGATTCTATTTCCGGATCACCAATCCCTTCACCCGACAGAAATTCCTTAAGACTGACTATTGATGCTGTGGGGTCACTGCAGAACTTATGATCGGTTACCTCATGGAACATGGCGCATAATTCAGCCAGGTCGTCATCAGCCATCTGCTCAACCCTGTTGATCAGGCGAACATTCCTCCTGACTCTCCGTATATGTTCTATGTCATGACCCGGATCGTGATCTGAAGATCTTTTCGAAAGCCAAAGTTCGCATCTTTCAATAAAACACTCCGACAACATTTTATATCCTTTTAAATTTGCCACTGCAACTTACAAAAATTAATTTTGCCGGCTGACGCAACAGAGTATGAAGGCTGAGATTATTGCCATTGGTGATGAAATACTGATCGGGCAGACCACCGACACCAATTCCGGATGGATGGCAACAGAGCTGAACGCCCTTGGCATAGAGGTTATCTCCATTTCCGTGGTTCCCGATAAGGGAGAAAGGATAACCGGGGCTCTTGATAAGGCTGCAGAAAGGTCGGATCTGATCCTCATTACCGGGGGACTCGGTCCGACGAGTGATGATATTACGAAGAACACGCTTTGCGATTTCTTCGGAACTACCCTTGTCAGGAGTGATGAAGTGATGAAAAACATTGAATCACTACTGGGAAGGAGGAGGGTGACCATTAATGAAAAAAATATCGGACAGGCATTTGTTCCGGCCTCATGCCGCGTTCTGATGAACCTGATGGGAACAGCTCCGGGTATGTGGTTCGAGAGCAGGGGCAGAATATTTGTCTCGATGCCTGGTGTACCCTATGAAATGAAGCACATCATGTCGGAGAGGGTTATCCCGCTACTTAAGGAATCAGGCATTGATTCAGGGATAATGCACAGAAATATAATGACATATGGCATGCCCGAGGCCCACCTGGCAGAGATGCTCCAACCCTTTGAGTCAGAACTTCCCGATGGTATCAGGCTTGCCTATCTGCCCTCCTCAGGAATCATTAAGTTAAGACTTACCGCCAGGTACCCCGATAAGGCATTCTCTGAAGCTGAACTAACACGGCAGGTAGAAAAGCTGAAGTCGCTAATTCCCGGGCTCATCTATTCCGAAAAGGAGGAGTCGCTCGAGGAGGTGATAGGCAACATGTTGAGATCCAAATCTATGACCATATCAACAGCCGAAAGCTGTACGGGGGGCAATATCGGAAGGATGATTACCTCTATACCCGGAAGCTCAGATTATTTTACCGGAGGAGTAATAGCCTATTCAAATGACATTAAAGAGAAGATACTGGGAGTCAGACGGGAAACAATAATCAGGCATGGTGCCGTAAGCACCGAATGCGCTGCTGAAATGTCTGAAGGGGTGAGGAGACTTACCGGAAGCACTATCTCAGTTGCAACCACCGGAATAGCAGGTCCTTCGGGTGGTACCCTTCTGAAGCCCGTGGGCACTGTTTGCATCGCCCTGACAACCGGGCATGGTACCGTAACGAAGTCATTTGTTTATGGTACCGACCGCATTCTCAACATAAGGAGGTTTTCACTGGCGGCCCTCAACATGGTAAGGGTGCATCTTAAGGCACTCTGACCCGGATATATGCCTGATTATGTGTTGATAAAAAAATTAAACCAGATATTTGGTGAATTGAATAAAATTAGCGTATTTTGCGACTCAATTTCAGGAATCCGATTTCGGATAAACAAAGCTAAAGAAGAACAGAGAAATGTCAAGGATTTGTCAGATAACCGGAAAGAGGACGATGGTAGGCAATAATGTCTCTCATTCAAAGAAAAAGACCAAAAGGAAATTCTACCCCAATCTTTTCGTAAAGAGGTTCTTCCTTGAAGAGGAGAACCGCTGGATAACCCTTAAGGTATCTGCCGCAGGCATGAAGGTTATCAACAAGAATGGTCTGCGTTCTGCACTTAACAAGGCAGAGGAGAAGGGTCTAATAGAGAAAATTTAAGAGTAACTTGAGATGGCAAAGAAAGCGAAGGGAAACAGGGTGCAGGTAATTCTGGAGTGTACTGAACATAAGGAGAGCGGGTTACCCGGAACCTCAAGGTACATCACCACGAAAAACAGGAAGAATACGCCCGACAGGATAGAAAAAAGAAAATATAATCCTGTTCTTAAAAAACATACTATTCACAGGGAGATAAAATAAATTTTTGAACCATGGCAAAAAAGGTAGTAGCAACACTTAAGACCGGTACCGGAAAATCCTTCACCAAATGCATTAAGATGGTGAAGTCCGACAAGTCAGGTGCCTATCTGTTTAAGGAGGAAATCGTTCACAACGACCACATCAAGGATTTTTTTGACAGGAAATAATTGCCCGGGAACCGGGAGATATTACAGAGAGAGAGCTTTCTTCCACCGCGGGGAGAGCTTTTTTTTTAAATTTGTCTGAGAAAAATTCTGATAATGGCTATACTTGAATTCCTGAGCAGCGAAAAGAAAGAACACCTGAATCGCGGGCTGGAAAAGACAAAGGAGAGTTTCTTTGCCAGGATCTCGCGCGCGGTAGTCGGTAAATCACGTGTCGATGACGAGGTCCTCGATAACCTCGAGGAGATGCTTGTGGCCTCTGATGTAGGCGTGGCAACAACCATAAGGATAATTGATCGGATAAAGGAGAGGGTAAGCCGCGACAAGTACCTGAATATTGCCGAACTGAATCTAATCCTGAGAGAGGAAATAGCAGCGCTTCTCGAAGACAGCAGCAAGGGAGTACCTGTTGAATTCACCGATCCCCTTCCTGCCAGGCCCTATGTCATTATGGTAGTGGGCGTCAACGGCGTGGGCAAGACGACAACAATAGCAAAACTGGCGTATCAGTACAGCAGGGCAGGTAAAAAAGTGCTCCTCGGCGCTGCTGACACCTTCCGGGCTGCTGCAATTGACCAGCTTCAGGTATGGGCCGACAGGACAGGCGTGCCGCTAGTAAGGCAGAAGATGGGTGCTGACCCGGCTTCCGTGGCATTTGATACCCTTAAATCGGCTGTTTCATCGGGTTCAGATGTGGTAATAATTGATACGGCGGGTAGGTTGCACAACAAGATCAACCTCATGAACGAACTGTCAAAAATCAAGAGAGTAATGGAGAAGGTAGTTGAAAACTCACCGCATGAGGTTCTTCTTGTACTCGATGGTTCTACTGGTCAGAATGCATTCGAACAGGCAAAACAGTTCACTGCGGCCACGGAAGTGACCGGATTGGCAGTTACCAAACTCGACGGCACCGCAAAGGGAGGGGTGGTGATTGGTATTTCCGACCAGTTCAGGGTGCCGGTGAAATACATCGGAATTGGCGAAAAACCGCAGGATATACAGGTTTTTAATAAAATGGAATTCGTTGATTCCCTGTTCTCAGAATAGCCCGTCTGCATAGCACCAGCCACCATTTCCAAATCAGATAGCTGATGACCAGAAAAAAGGTAAATGTCGTTACCCTCGGTTGCTCCAAGAACCTGGTTGATTCGGAAAAACTGATGGAGCAGATAAGGCTGGGAGGCTACCAAGTCTTTCATGATGCACCCCCCGGATCGGCCCGGATAGTAATAATAAACACCTGCGGATTCATTGGCGATGCCAGGGAAGAAAGTATTGACACAATCCTTCAGTTTACAGAACAGAAAAAAAGGGGAGTAATTGATAAGTTATATATAACAGGCTGTATGGCTGAAAGATACAGGGATGAGCTTATAAAGGAGATACCCGAAGCCGACAGGTATTTCGGGGTACACCACCTTAAGGAGATACTCTCTGAGCTTAAAAGTACATACATTGATGAATACGCTGAAAGGAGAGTCCTAACCGGTCCCGGACACTATGCATACATGAAGGTAAGCGAGGGTTGTGACCGCACCTGCTCATTCTGCGCCATACCCATGATCAGGGGCTCCCATACCTCCCGTCCCCTGGATGAGATCCTCTCTGAGGCCCGGTATCTGGCGGAAAAGGGAGTAAGGGAACTGATACTTGTTGCACAGGACCTCACCTTTTACGGTATGGATATCTACGGTGAGCGACTCATAGCCACCCTGGTGGAAAAACTGGCGGAACCAGCCGCTTTTAGCCGTATAAGACTTCATTACCTCTACCCATCGGGATTTCCGGAATCACTGATTCCGGTGATCCGCGATATTCCCTCTGTCTGCAATTACCTCGACATACCGGTCCAGCATATAAGCAACAGGGTCCTGAGAATGATGAACAGGAGTCATACTGCAGCTTACACTGTCAGCCTGCTTGATAAACTACGCAGGAAAATCCCGGGAGCGGCACTTAGGACCACTCTGATTGTTGGGCATCCCGGTGAAGGAGACAAAGAATTCAGGGAGTTATATGATTTTGTTGGTGATTTCAGGTTTGACAGACTGGGAGTATTTGCCTACTCACACGAGGAAAACACGCCTGCTGCCCGGAAATACAACGACAACACATCCGACGGAATCAAGAAGGAGAGAGTTGCAGCACTCATGGAACTGCAGCAGGAAATATCTGCAGAACTGAATGAAGCCATGGTAGGGAAAACAGTCAGGGTAATGTTCGACAGGAGGGAAGGGGCGTGGATGATCGGCAGAACCGATCACGACAGTCCCGAAATAGACCAGGAGGTACTGGTACCCTACAGTGACCGGTTGTCGGCGGGCTCACTTCATGACGTCACCATCACCGGCTCCGGGGTATTCGATCTGATTGGGGAAATTCAGGATTGCCAGCTATCTGCCTAAGAATCAGTGGCTGCCGGTGAGGAGGATTTTTTCCTTATGACCTTTATGACAATATCCTCCTTCTTCGCGTTATAGGTAACATTGATTATGTCTCCCTCCGAACCCGGGACTTTTATCAGGACCTCTGCCATTGGATCTTCGAGGTACTTCTGTATTGCCCTCTTCAGCGGCCGAGCCCCGTATTGGGTGTCGAAACCCTTATTGGCTATGAAGTCCTTCGCCTTACTGCCAATCTTGAGGGAATAGCCCAGCGATGCAACCCTGTCGTACAGGCCTCTGAGCTCAATGTCGATGATCTTGTTGATCTCCTCCCTGCCAAGGGAATTGAACATTACCACATCATCAATCCTGTTGAGAAATTCTGGAGCAAATGTCTTGTGAAGCGCCTTCTGGATAACGCTCCTTGCATGGTCATCGCGGGCCGTTTTCTTCGCCGAGGTTTCAAAACCTATCCCGGAACCAAATTCCGACAACTGGCGCGTACCGATGTTCGATGTCATGATCACTATGGTGTTCTTGAAGTCAACCCTGCGCCCCAGACTGTCAGTAAGTTGTCCCTCATCGAGAACCTGAAGCAGGATATGATAAACATCGGGATGGGCCTTTTCAATCTCGTCGAGAAGCACTACCGAATAGGGTCTGCGTCTCACCTTCTCGGTAAGCTGACCTCCCTCCTCATAACCCACATACCCCGGAGGAGCACCTACCAGTCGTGAAACCGAGAACTTTTCCATGTATTCGCTCATGTCGATCCGGATAAGGTTCTCTGCAGAATCAAACAGGAACTTCGCAAGGACCTTTGCAAGCTGTGTTTTACCAACACCCGTCGGACCAAGGAAAATAAATGTACCAATGGGTTTGTTGGGATCCTTAAGCCCGGCCCGGTTGCGCTGAATCGCCTTTACTATCTTGCTGATAGCTTCATCCTGACCGATTACCGAACCCCTGAGTTCAGAAGCCATCTGCAGCAACCTGAAACCTTCCGTCTGGGCTATCCTCTGCACCGGAACCCCTGTCATCATAGCAACAACCTCTGCCACCTTCTCCTCATCAACTACCTCCCGGTTGAGGGCAAGTTCCTTTTCCCACTTCTTCTTCTCCTGTTCAACCATATCGAGAAGGTCTCTTTCACGGTCGCGGTAGCTGGCAGCCTTTTCAAAGTTCTGACTCCTGACAGCAACCATCTTATCCTTCTTAATTTCATCAAGCTGACTCTCAAGCTCAAGTATCCTTTCCGGAACAACAATGTTTGAGATATGAACTCTTGACCCTGACTCATCGAGGGCATCAATGGCCTTGTCGGGCAGATGCCTGTCGCTGATATACCTGTTGGTAAGCCTGACACATGCCTCAATGGCCTGGTCAGTATATGTTACATTATGGTGCTCCTCATACCTCTCCTTTATATTGTGCAGTATGGTAATTGTCTCTTCAATTGTAGTTGGTTCAACCAGAATCTTCTGAAACCTCCTTTCAAGGGCACCATCCTTTTCAATATGCTGACGGTACTCATCGAGGGTGGTTGCGCCAATGCACTGTATTTCGCCCCTGGCAAGAGCCGGTTTCAGCATGTTGGCGGCATCAAGCGAGCCTGTAGCCCCGCCTGCACCAACTATGGTATGTATTTCATCAATGAAAAGGATGATATTGTCATTCTTTGCCAGCTCATTGAGTATCGCCTTCATCCTCTCCTCAAACTGCCCACGGTACTTTGTCCCGGCAACTATGGAGGCAAGATCAAGTGTAACAACCCTTTTGTTGAACAGTACCCTTGAAACATTTTTCCTGACTATACGAAGGGCAAGTCCTTCGGCTATGGCCGATTTGCCCACTCCCGGCTCACCTATTAGAACCGGATTATTCTTCTTGCGTCTCGAGAGTATCTGTGCGAGGCGCTCTATCTCCCTCTCCCTGCCAACAATGGGATCGAGACGACCCTCTTCTGCAGCTTTGGTAAGGTCAATGCCGAAATTGTCGAGGACCGGTGTGTCAGAGGTTGGTTTAGCTCCCGCTGACTGACTCCTGCCGGGACCGCTCCCTCCATACCCCTGCATCTCATCATCATCCTCCCTGGGGAAATCAGCCTTCGCCGATGGGGGAGTGCTCTCGATGGTTCTCCTAACAGATGTATAATCGATATCGAGTTCGGTCAGCATCCTTGTTACCAGTGAGTTCTCATCCTTCAGGATCGCAAGCAGGAGGTGCTCCGATTCGATCATGTCACTCTTCATTGCCTTGGCCTCTAGATAAATAAGCTTGAGAATCCTCTCCGTACTCCTGAGAAGCGGTATCACCTCCCTGTCAACAAGAGGTACCGGATTATCGACCCTGATACTCTTCTCTATGGAGCTCTTCAGGGCAAGCAGATCAGCACCCTGGTTTATCAGGATGTCTATGGCGACACCTTCGCCGTCGCGCAATATGCCGAGGAAAAGATGTTCCGGACTGATATGGCTGTTACCCAACCTTATAGCCTCCTCCTTGCTGTAGGCAAGTATATCTTTTACCCTTTGTGAAAACTGTGCATCCATCCTCGTACATTATTGCAGGAATTTCAGCCAATCTGTCAGAAAAACCGAATCAACAGGCAAAAACCCCGGTTCCAAAGTTACATTTTTTATGGATTTATAACATGACAATTATTGTGCCCAATTTTAAACAGCAATTGTTGAAAATTTATGGGTCGGAACGACCCCTGAGTGGGTAAAAATGACTATTTTCGTACGTCCTGAAAAGAATGGGCAAACTCAGTCGTAATCACTTAAATATAAGTCTCTTATGATAGAGAGGGAAAGAATTGTAAAGGTTAACATTGAGGAGGAGATGAAGTCAGCCTACATCGATTAGTCGATGTCGGTAATAGTAGCACGTGCATTGCCGGATGTAAGGGACGGACTTAAGCCCGTACACCGGAGGGTGTTGTACGGCATGTCGGAACTGGGAGTATTGTCAAACAAGGCATATAAGAAGTCGGCAAGAATAGTGGGGGAGGTGCTGGGGAAATATCACCCCCATGGTGATTCTTCGGTATATGAGGCCATGGTGAGGATGGCACAGGAGTGGTCGCTTAGATATCCGCTTGTGGACGGACAGGGAAACTTTGGTTCAGTCGATGGTGACAGCCCTGCCGCCATGAGGTATACTGAAGCCAGACTGCGGAAAATAGCGGAGGAAATGCTGGAAGACATTGAAAAGGATACCGTTGATTTTCAGAATAATTTCGATGATTCACTGCAGGAGCCGACCGTACTGCCCACACGAATACCTAACCTCCTGGTTAACGGCGCTTCCGGAATAGCTGTCGGGATGGCAACAAATATGCCACCCCACAATATCGGGGAGGTTGTTGATGCCATTGTGTCATATATCGACAACAATGAAACTTCAATCCAGGAACTCATGAAATTCGTCAAGGGACCCGATTTCCCCACAGGTGGTATAATATACGGCGAGCAGGGGATAAGGGATGCCTTTGAAACGGGAAGGGGCAGGATAGTTGTGAGGTCGAGGACAGAAGTTGAATACACCGCATCAGGCAGGGAGTGCATTATCATTACCGAAATCCCCTACATGGTTAACAAGGCCGAGATGATCAGGAAGATAGCTGACCTGATCAACGAAAAGAAACTGGAGGGGATATCCTATATAAATGATGAGTCTGACCGCAACGGAATGCGGGTTGTTATCATACTGAAAAAGGAGGCCACGGCCAACGTTGTCCTTAACAACCTGTACAAGCATTCCCAGTTGCAGACATCATTCAACGTCAACAATATAGCACTGGTTAAGGGAAGACCCAAAACCCTCAACCTAAAAGAACTGATAGAAAGTTTTGTAAAACACCGTCATGACATTGTGCTCAGGAGAACACGCTTTGAACTGGCAGAGGCGGAAAAGAGGGCGCACATACTCGAAGGTCTTATCATTGCAAGTGATAACATTGATGAAGTAATAGCCATAATTAAATCCTCGCAAACACCCGATACGGCCAGGGAGAGACTTATGGAGCGCTTCTCTCTTTCCGATGTTCAGTCAAGGGCCATTGTGGAGATGCGACTCAGACAACTTACAGGACTGGAGCAGAGCAAATTAAGGGCAGAGTATGATGAGATAATAAAACAGATCAACTATCTCAGGAGTGTGCTTGAGAGTGTTGACCTGCAAATGGAGATCATTAAGAGGGAGCTTATTGAAATAAGGGAAAAATATGGTGACAAGCGCAGAACCGAGATTGTACCCGATGCAGGTGAATTCAATCCCGAAGATTTCTATGCAGATGAGGAGATGGTTATAACCATCTCGCATATGGGATACATAAAGCGTACTCCCCTTACTGAATTTCGTCGTCAGCACCGGGGAGGGACAGGAGCCAGGGGAAGCAATACCCGCGATGAGGACTTCATAGAGCATCTTTACATAGCCACCATGCACAATACGATGCTTTTCTTCACTCAGATGGGAAAATGCTACTGGCTGAAGGTATATGATATTCCTGAAGGGACAAGAACATCAAAGGGGAGGGCTATCCAGAATGTCATTAACCTCGAACAGGGTGATTCGGTAAGGGCATTCATCAATGTGAAAACATTGCAGGATGAGGAATATATCAATAACAACTATATAATATTATGTACCACCAGGGGCATTATTAAGAAGACCTCCCTTGAAGCCTATTCAAGGCCACGTGCCAATGGAGTCAATGCCATAACAGTCAGAGAGGGTGACGAACTTCTTGAAGCAAGGCTCACAAATGGCAATCACCAGATAATGATGGCCATCAGGTCGGGCAGGGCAATAAGATTCCCGGAAAAAAGTGTAAGACCGATGGGCCGGACAGCATCAGGGGTCAGGGGCATCTCAATGTCTGATATCAGCGACAGGGTAATAGGCATGGTCACAATCGGGGATGAAAGGGAGAATATCCTTGTTGTCTCGGAGAACGGTTATGGAAAGAGGTCAGCAATAGATGATTACAGAGTGACCAACAGGGGAGGAAAGGGCGTTAAGACCATCAATATAACGGAAAAAACCGGCAATCTTATTGCACTCAAGGCTGTTACCGACTCGCACGACCTGATGATAGTGACAGAAAACGGCAATATGCTCAGGATCCCGGTTTCAGGCATCAGGGTGATGGGCAGAGCGACCCAGGGAGTGAGAGTCATTAATCTCAGGGACAATGACTTCATTGCTTCAGTGGCTTATGTTCAGGTGGAAGAAAATGGCAATGAGGAGCAGTCCGACAACACCGAAGAAATAAATACCGGCGAAATTGGCAGGGAATTTGAGGATTAATCCATAAAATATTAATTTTGACAAGTTTTTAACGAGTAAACAGGAAGAAATCATGAAAAGAGTAGTGCTGCTGTTATCAGCGATAATTTTGACAATAGGGGTTAACGCACAGAAAGGCAAAGTAAACAGTGCCATCAGCTTCGTGGAACAGGGAGCTCTTGACAAGGCAAAGGAGAACATCGATGCTGCCCTGAAGCATGAAAAGTCGAAAGACTGGACAAAAACCTATTATGCCCTGGGCAGGCTTGCCATGGCATCTTATGAGTCGGAAAACCCAAAATTCAAGGGGATGTTCAAGAGCCCCCTTGTTGAGGCATACCAGGCATACGAAAAAGCCATCCAGCTCGATCCAAAAGATGCCACAAAGAAACTTCTCCAGATAAACAGTACATATACACTCCTCGGCAACATGTTTATCAACCAGGGTGTACAATACTGGCAGAATCAAAACTTCACGTCGGCACTGGAGTCGTTTGAATACAATATTAAAATATCTGAAAGTGATGTTTATATAGG
Source organism: Bacteroidales bacterium (assembly GCA_034004335.1). Taxonomy (GTDB): domain Bacteria; phylum Bacteroidota; class Bacteroidia; order Bacteroidales; family VadinHA17; genus SLNP01. Next base: position 26,632 of record JAVEWX010000005.1, read on the forward strand.
CATGGTTGATACCGGTATCATTTATAACGCCGGTCTGGCAGCATATAATGCCAAAATGTATGATAAGGCAATTAAGTATTTCGAGATCTGTACAGAGTCAAACTACGAGACCACATCGCCTCATCAGCTTATGTACCTTTCATACATTGGGCTGGAGGACCTGGAGTCAGCTGAGACTGTCCTGAACAGGGCTTATGAGAAGTTCCCGGGGAACCAGGAAGTACTTTTGTTACTGATCCAGCACTATCTCGACAATGATCTGACCGACAAAGGATTAAGATCTGTTGAGGTTGCATTGGAGAAAGATCCGGAAAATCCTTCCTTGCATCTGGCTCACGGAGTATTCTATATGAAGCTTGAACAGTATAACAAGGCATTGACGGGACTGGAGAAATCAGCAGAACTGAAGCCCGATGATTTTGCTACACAGCTTAACCTTGGAATTTGCTACTACAATGTGGCTTTTGAAAGGTATCTTGAGTCGAATGAGATTCTGGATGTAAAGAAATACAACGAGGCCGTCGCCGAGGTTAACAAAATGTTTGCCAAGGCACTGGCTCCGTTTGAGAAGGCACATGAACTGAATCCTGAGGATATTGACACCATGAAAAACCTTAAGGAACTTTACTACAGGCTTCAGATGGTTGAAAAATATGAAGCAATCTCGAAAAAACTCGAGGGTAAAATCTGATAATTCCCAAAGGTAAATATAGAAGAGGCTGTCTCCGAAAGGGCAGCCTCTTTAATTTTGATCAGCTGAGGGTAGGGGACTCCTTCATTATCATTAGCAGCATTATTCATTAGCGTATTGATCAACTATCAGATATTTATATTATCTACTTAACATAATATTAATTATAGGCAAATTACCGAAAAACAGCGATCAGATTGCTGATTAACATAACATCAGTTCCGGGACGCCAGTCCTGGAACGGTACCGATGTTATGTTAAAGCTGTTTTTCACTATTCTGCTCCGATTACGGCAACGTTGTTTTGTCAAGGAAATTTTGTTTTACCAACAGCCATGCAATATATTTACCGGACAAACCATGATTATATCCGGTGAATAATCGACATACAGCCATAGAAATATTCCTGAAAGGCATTGAACATGTCAATCCGGCTCATCTGGTCAGCCAATCTTTCTCAATGGCCGGAAACCTGCTTAAAATCAAAAATATCACAATCGACCTCTCCCCGATTAAAAACATCTTCGTGATTGGCTTCGGAAAAGCCAGCGCCGCAATGGCCGCCTCAATTGAAAAAATACTCGGCTCAACCATATCTGATGGTCACATAGTGACGAAATACGGCCATTCCGTGCCGCTGCAGCGCATTGGGATGACTGAGGCTTCACACCCGGTTCCAAACCAGGCCGGCGTCGCTGGCACGTCAATAATAAGCTCAATAGTCGATTATGCAGATAAGGACGACCTGGTTATCTGTCTTGTTTCGGGTGGCGGATCAGCCCTTCTCACCGATTTACCGGACGGATGCTCCCTTGATGACATTATATTGCTGATTAACAGACTTCTAAGAACCGGAGCCGATATCAGAGAAATAAATACTATACGCAAGCATCTCTCCCGGGTCAAGGGTGGCTGGCTGGCTAAACGTGCATTCCCGGCCAGGATTGTGAGCCTGATACTTTCGGATGTTACCGGTGATCTCCAAGATGTTATAGCCTCAGGACCAACTGTTGCTGATACGTCTACTTACAAGGACGCTTTGGATGTACTGAATAAATATCAAATTAAGTTCTCAACACTCCCCCGCCTTATTGACATCCTCAAGGAAGGAGCTTCAGGAAACCGTCCTGAAACACCCGGGGCAGATGATCCGGTATTTCACAACACATCTAACATAATTATCGGGAACAATAAAATGGCTCTCTTTGCGGCTGCAAAGGCTGCTAAATCAATGGGTTATCATTGCAGAATAATGACTAACCAGCTTGACGGCGATGTTACAGAGGTTTCCTCTGCAATACTTGAGACCGCAATGCAGATCCGAAAGAAGCCTCTGAAACGTAAAACATGCCTCCTCTATGGTGGAGAGACCACCGTAAAGGTCACAAATAATAGCGGACTGGGTGGCAGAAGCCAGCACCTGGCCCTTTTATTTGCAGAGTTGCTGGGAGAAAGTGAGGGAATTACCTTCCTGGCTGCCGGTACTGACGGAACTGACGGTCCAACCGATGCTGCAGGCGCCGTTGTTGATAGCATGACCCTGAGAAATGCAGAACAGCTAAATCTTAACATCAACGATTTTATTGAACGCTTCGATTCATACAATTTCTTCAGGCAGGAAGGCGGCCTGATTAAGACCGGACCGACACTGACGAACGTAATGGATATAATAGTAGTACTGATTGATAACTGACCTGCTTTAAGCTCCTCATTAATTATTAATTACATAGTTTTATCTGAATATATAATTAAAATACGGAATGTTATGAAGATAGTAGTACTTGACGGATACACCCTTAATCCGGGCGACCTTAACTGGGATGGTTTTAAGGAATCCGGAGAGATAATCCTGTATGACAGAACGCCTGAGAATGAGATAATTGAAAGGGCCGGTAAGGCTGAAATAGTACTGACCAACAAGACCCCTCTCGGCAGAAAAACGCTGAAACTCCTCCCCTCTCTGAAATATATCGGGGTTCTGGCCACCGGATACAATATTGTTGATATTGAATCTGCTAATAATCAAGGCATTGTGGTGACAAATATTCCAGCCTACGGCACCGCATCGGTATCCCAGATGACTTTTGCCCTGCTTCTTGAGCTGTGTCACCATGTTCAGAGACACAGTGATGCTGTAATAGCTGGCAGATGGAGTTCCTCACCCGACTGGTGTTTCTGGGATCACCCCCTGGTTGAACTTAAGGACAAGACGATTGGGATAATTGGTTTTGGAAATATCGGTCAAAGGACGGCAGATATTGCGACTGCATTCGGCATGAAGATTCTGGCTCATGACAGGAATGAGAGCGATCAGCCGCACAGAAATAATTTAAGATGGGCGAAACTGCCGGAAATATTCAGAGATTCTGATGTAATAACCCTTCACTGCCCGTTAACTCCGGAGACCAAGGGAATAATAAACAAATCGAATCTTGCCCTTATGAAGAGTACCGCTTTTCTTATAAATACATCGAGGGGGCCTCTTATAGCTGAGGAAGACCTGGCCGAAGCCCTGAATAGCGGGATTATCGCCGGGGCAGCACTGGATGTACTTTCCGTGGAGCCCCCGCTGCCGGACAATCCTCTCTTCCAGGCAAAAAACTGCATAATAACCCCCCATATCTCATGGGCCACCAGGGAGGCAAGAAAAAGACTTATGGAGATCGCAATTGCCAATCTGAGGGGCTTTCTTGATGGCAATATTGTAAACAGGGTTCTATAGGTACTTACCAACTAACTTAAGAACTGCATTGCGCTGAGATTGCGGTAGATACCTCCATCTATCTTTATCAGTTCTTCATGTGTTCCGGTTTCAACGATCCGGCCCTGGTCAAGTACGGCGATCAAATCCGATCGGCGGACTGTTGAAAGCCGGTGAGCTATTACTATTGAGGTTCTGCCATTCATCAGCTTCTCAAGGGCATCCTGAACAAGCCTCTCCGATTCCGAGTCAAGAGAAGATGTAGCCTCATCAAGAATCAGTATCCTGGGATTCTTGAGCACTGCCCTGGCAATGGCAATGCGCTGCCTCTGGCCTCCTGATAGCTGTGTGCCCCTTTCTCCCACGATAGTATCAAAACGGTCAGGAAAACGATCGATAAACTCCATTGCATTAGCCTTTTCAGCTGCTTCAGCTATCTCCCGGTCAGTAGCTCCCGGCCTGCCGTAGCCGATATTCTCCCTGATGGTTCCGCCAAATAGAAAAATATCCTGTGGAACCAGGGCTATCTGCCTCCTGAGAGCTGATAAGCTGAAAGAGGTACTCAGCCTCCCATCAAACTCAATAGCTCCGGCAGACGGTTCGTAAAGGCCCAGCAGCAATGCCGTAATGGTAGTTTTGCCTGCACCGCTGGGACCGACAATTGCAATCATCTGGTTACTGGGTATCTCAAGATTGATATTGTCAAGCACCTTTTCGTCGGGTCTGGAGGGATAGATAAATGAGAGGTTCCTGATGCCTATATTCCCTGTAATTATCTCCTTCTCCGGTATTTCCGGGAGCTCATCAACCTTCTCAGGCTCCTCATCGAGCAGCTCGAATAATTCCTCGGTTGCACCCAGGAACTTTTGTAACTGGGTGAATACCCCTGCAAGACCGCCAATGGTTCCTCCGATAAAACCTGAATATATAACGAAAGAGAACAGTTCACCGGTATTGATGATTCCGGCAGCCATCATTGAGGCGCCCTTCCAGATCACAGCTACAAGAGCACCGAAGATGCCTGTAATCATGAAGGCAGAGAAGGCTCCCCTGTATTTTCCCCCTTTGATGCCTGTAGCTGCTGCTTCATTGGTTCTTAAACGATATCTTGCTGTTTCGTAAAGCTCATTGGTATAGGTCTTTACGCTTCTGATACCCTGCAATGACTCCTCAACAATGGTGTTTGACTCGGCGATCTGTTTTTGCACCTTCCTGGCATAGCTCCTGATAAAACGGCCAAAGAATACGGCAAGCAGTATAGCAGCAGGCAAAACAGCCAGCATAAAAAGGGTAAGTTTCCATGAAGTAAGGACAAGTAGTGTAACACCTCCGGTAATAACAATTATCTGCCTGATAAACTCGGCAAGGGTATAGGTAAGCGTATCCTGAAGAAGGGCTATATCTGCTGAGATGCGGCTGTTGAGTTCACCTACCCTGTGGTTGTCAAAATACCTTAGTGGAAGCCTGATGAGATGACTGAACGTTGTCTGCCGCAGCAATGCCAGGGTTTTTTCAGTCACATTGACGAAAAGAACAACCCGGAAGTATGAGAAGAAAGACTGTACGAGCAGGGTGATAATTATAAGTATTGCTATCAGGTTAAGGCTTTCGGCGAGGCGTCCCTCGCTGCCGGCGTTGACAAGTTCACCCAACAGCTTCGGGAACACCAGGCTGGCCAGACTTGAACCTATAAGAAACAGTATGCCCGCAATGAATTGAAGCCTGAAGGGTTTCATGTAACCATAAAGACGAAAAGCATTCTCCAGTCCTTCGAGGGTTATTTTTTTCTTTGGAACGTCATAGTGACTCTTCTTCATTGCGGTGACAGATTTATTGTCTTAAGGATAACAACCAACTGATTATTTGGTTTTGGGGACCACTGAAAATGGCTCAGAATCAAACCTTAATGTCTATTATATAGAAGAATATCGCCATAAAGTGTGATATACTGCCGGCGAGCACAAACAGGTGCCATACCAGGTGGGCGTACCTGAACCGTGCTGCCTTGAAGAAATAGATGCCGGCAGTGTAGCAAATGCCCCCTATAAGAATCCACATCCATCCCATTAAAGGAAGTATCTTTATAAGAGGTACCAGGGCTATCAAAACAAGCCAGCCCATTGATGCATAAAGTATTATGTAAAATGTACCCACCCCGGCAGCATACTTCACCGGCTTCATAAGCTTGATTGCTATACCGGCAATTGCAAGTCCCCACTCAATCCCGAAGATCACCCAGCCAAAAGCACCGTGAAGGGTAATCAGGGCCAGTGGAGTATAGGTTCCCGCAATAAGCATGAAGATTGCTATCTGGTCCATTGTAAAGAAAAACTCCTTTGTGCGTCCTGCCGGCAGCCAGTGGGTAAACATTGAAGATAGATAAAGAATGATCAGTGTAGCGCCGAATACAGCGGATGAGACAATGTGCCAGGCAGTTCCTGTCCGTGCAGAATAAACAACCATCAGCACCAGGGCTGCAACGCCCAGTAAGGCGCCAGCCATGTGAGAAATTGCATTTGCAAGCTCCTCCCCTCTTGTGAACTTATCCTCTCCGGCAATAATCTGTTTCATGAAGGTACCTACTATATCTTTCTCATTCTGAGACTTACAGGGGTTATTTCAAGATACTCGTCCTCCTTGATATACTCCATGGCCTCTTCAAGCGTAAACCTTAATTTCGGCGCAAGTTTAATATTCTCATCCGAACCCGAGGCCCTCATGTTGGTTAGCTTTTTGCCCTTTACTATATTGACTTCCAGGTCGTTTCCACGGGTATTTTCGCCTACAACCATACCCTTGTAAACCCGTTCCCCGGGTTCAACAAAGAACCATCCCCTGTCCTGAAGCCTGTCAATGGCATAGGCGGTAGCCATACCGCCTTCAATTGATATCAGCGACCCGTTCTGTCGCTCTTTAAGGTCGCCGGCAAAGGGCAGGTAGCCTCTGAACCTGTGATTTATGACTGATTCCCCTGAAGTGGATGTCAAAAGGTTGTTTCTCAAGCCTATAAGTCCGCGTGCAGGTATACCGAATTCAAGGTGAAGCAAATCACCACGCGGTTCCATAAGCTCCAGGGTCCCCTTACGCTGAGTCACGTAATCGACAACCTTTCCCGAATATTCTTCAGGTACATCTATTACCAGTGTTTCATAAGGTTCACAGGTAACACCCTCGATATCCTTCAATATAACCTGCGGTTTGCCAACCTGGAACTCATAGCCCTCGCGACGCATCGTTTCAATCAATATGGACAGGTGAAGGACACCTCTCCCGTGTACAAGAAAACTGTCTTCACGATCAGTCATCATAACCCGGAGTGCCAGGTTCTTTTCAGTTTCCCTTAAGAGTCTGTCCCTTATGTGGCGCGATGTGACATACTTCCCCTCCTTCCCGAAGAAGGGTGAGTTATTGATGGCAAAGAGCATGCTCATTGTGGGTTCATCGATTGATATCCTCGGCAACTGCTCGGGATGTTCCAGATCGGCAATCGTATCACCAATCTCAAAATCATCAAGTCCGACCACCGCGCATATATCACCGCTTCTCACATGTTCAACCTTTTCCCGTCCCAGTCCCCGGAATGTGTAAAGCTCCTTTATCCTGACCCTCTTTTTAACTCCCGCCTTCTTACAGAGGGTACAGTCATCACCTTCCCTTATATCACCCCTGAGCACCCTGCCTATTGCAATACGACCGACATAGCTTGAGTAGTCAAGCGATGTAATCTGAAGCTGCAGGGTTCCCGGCTGGTACGGCGATTCCTCTATAGCCTTTATAATTGTATCAAGCAGCGGCCTGATAGATCCCGTTTGTTCCCTCCAGTTGTGGCTCATCCAACCGAATTTGGAGGAACCGAAAATTGTCTCGAAGTCGAGCTGATCATCACTGGCATTCAGGTTGTACATCAGGTCGAACACATCCTGCTGTACCTCATCGGGCCGGCAGTTCTCCTTATCGACCTTGTTGACAACCAGTATCGGCTTTAATCCCAGGTTTATTGCCTTACTGAGAACAAAACGGGTTTGAGGCATCGGACCCTCGAGGGCATCTACAAGCAGCAGCACCCCGTCGGCCATAGTCAGGGTACGCTCAACCTCTCCTCCAAAGTCGGCGTGCCCCGGAGTATCGATAAGATTAATTTTGACACCACCGTATTCGACTGCAATATTCTTGGCCAGAATAGTAATACCTCTCTCACGTTCCAGCTCATTGCTGTCGAGGATCAGGTCTCCCGGGTCCGTCCTGTTGTCGATGGCGTTGCACTCCTTGATAATCCTGTCAACCAGGGTTGTTTTACCGTGATCGACGTGGGCTATTATTGCTATATTCCGGATTGATTGCATGTGGCATGATATCAGGCGGCAAAAGTAATACAGTTGGTCCGATAATGTTGCGGAAAGTGAGGGAAATTAGTTTATAACAAAAATTTCATATATTTCGGCATAATTAAAAACCGACAAGGATATGAAAAAACTCTTGCTTGCACTATTGACGGTGACACTGCTTCTGTCGTGGACCGATGCACTTGGCCAGTTAAAAATAAAGGTTGGAGAGAAGGTACCGGAATGGGTCTTTACCGATGCCGACAAGAAGGAATTTACCATGAACTCATGGGATGGGAAGGTTCTTCAGATCAACTATGTAGATCCTGATGAATCGGACCTGAACGATGAATACAATGATTATCTCGACAAGGCGGTTGATATTGACAAGAGGATCGACAAGGAATATTTCAAGGGATTTGGCATTGTTGACTGCAAATCGACATGGAAACCCAATGGCCTGATAAGAATGATTGCAGGAAACAAGGCAAAGAAATATGACACGACAATTCTGTTCGATTACGACGGTGTACTGCAGAATGACTGGGGAATGCCAAAGGACAGCTACAGCGTGGTGATAGTCGACAAGAACCGCGTTTGCAGGGCTGTGTACAGCGGAAAGATTGCTCCCTCGGAATATGAAAAGATAGTGCAGCTGATAATACAGCTGACAAAGGAATAGAAAAGGAAAGAGAGACCGGCCCCGCCGGTCTTTTTTATCTCCCGGAAATTTCAGGCTGCTGAAGGAAAATGTTACATATCCCACGATTACTGATAGTTACCGGGGCAGGCCGGAAATCGGGCAAAACCACCATTGCCTGCAGGATTATAGCTGATAACCGGAAGAGCAATATCACGGCAGTGAAGATAAGTTCTCATTTCCATGAACCCCAGGAGCACCTCAGGCTCATCTGCAGGGAGCCTGAATTTATAATATGGGAAGAGCTCAGCAGTACTGCTGCCAAGGACTCTTCGCTGTTCCTGGCAGCAGGCGCCACCCGCTCCTTCTATATACAGGCCGGAAAGGAGGCCTCGGTTCCCGGCTTCACCAGACTACTCGACATGGTTCCATACAGCACCCCCATCGTATGCGAATCACCATCGCTGGGACGAGGAGTGATACCTGGGGTACTGATAATAATCACGGCTGAAAACAGTCCCGGTTCCGGAAAAGATCTCTCCTTTCTTGAAGGAAGAAAAGCACTGAGAATAACCCGTTACGATGTTGAAAGGCAGGTATTCCTGCCAATTACCCTTAATGAGACAGGATTCTCCATTACCCCCGGTCACACGGCACCGGGATAATCCTCGATGTCGCTTCCCAGCCTGTTCTTAATTCTCTGAAGGTCCTTCTTAAGCAGAGCCACCGTGCTTATCAGCTGCTTCTCGGGTATTACCGGATCGGGAATTTCTGAGCTGATGTAATTGACGAATTTCCAGATCTCTTTGACATCGGAGACATGTACCTCGTAAGGCTCGAAGAGAGGATTAAGTGAATAGAGTACCAGCCTGCCGCCCTCTGCTATCCTGTTTTCCACGATCTTGAAAACAATGCCGTCGTCGAGGGTAAACACAATGTAGGCATGCCCGGAAACAATACTGTACCAGTCCTGAAGAAATTCGCCCGTCACCCATGAACCGTCGGGAATAGGCAGCATTGAATCCCCTTTCAGTTGAAATGTGCGGTATTTCCTGCTGTCTGACAGGAACGGGAGTCTAAAGGAAGGCAGCTCGCCGATGAACTCAGGGTCAGCATAACCTGTTGTGTAACCGGCCTTGGCCTTTTCCGGGACAAGTTCTATATTCTCATTGTTTCCCCTGTCAACGGTAGTAGCCAGAACCCTGAGATTGCTTCCCCTGACATAGGCGTCATATCCGCGTTCGAGTTCTCCCAGCTGGCTCTCGGAAAGCTTTGCCATTTCAACCTTCAGCAATGTGTCAACAGATATCTTGTAATAGGAAGAAAAGGAAACAAGTACCTCTATCCCCGGTTCGGCAATGCCGTTCTCGTATCCGCTGAGGGTTGAGCGCTTCAGCCCCAGGCCTGCTGAGGCTTCATCCTGGGTTCTGCCCCTGCGTTTTCTTAAAAATTTTATGTTATCGGCGAAGTACATAATTATTTTTGATTATATTGTAATCATTAATTTGATTAATTTCTAATCAAATATAATACAATTATTTTATACAGCAAAAAAAAAGTTTTTTTTCATGAATGCAGGCATCAGCAGTAATCAGGCATATGGAGAGTAATCTGATGATATCGGGCAGTGACAGGTCGGTGCTTCATCTCGACCTTGATACCTTTTTCGTTTCGGTCGAGAGACTTAACAACAGCAGGCTCAACGGGAAACCGGTAGTAATAGGAGGTTTCTCTGACCGCAGCGTGGTTTCAAGCTGTAGTTACGAAGCCAGGAGTTATGGGGTGCGATCGGCAATGCCTGTCAGGATGGCAATGCTCCTGTGTCCCGAGGCAATTATGATAAGGGGAGACATGGAGCTTTATACAAAATGTTCACGGATGGTTACCGACATAATCGCAGAGAAGGCCCCGGTATATGAAAAAACTTCCGTTGATGAGCACTACGTTGACCTGACCGGCATGGACAGGTTTCACGGGTGCAAAAAATGGTCCCATGAATTAAGGGACTGCATAATCAGGGAAACCGGACTGCCTATATCGATGGGGCTTTCCGTAAACAAGACGGTTTCGAAGATAGCAACGGGAGAGGCCAAGCCCAACGGCGAAAAAGAGGTGGTAAAGGAGATGGTGCTTCCCTTTCTCGATCCTCTCTCCATACGCAAAATACCAATGATAGGTGAAAAGACGTACCACCTTCTTCGCTCAATGGGCATATCCACGATATACACCCTGAGGAACATACCTTCCGAAATGATCGGAAGCCTGATGGGCAAAAACGGTATCGAAATATGGAAAAGGTCTAACGGCATTGACAACACCCCGGTTATAAGCTATTCGGAGAAGAAATCGGTAAGTAACGAACACACATTCGAGAAGGACACCACCGACACCACAATGCTGAACCGTATTATTGCCGGCATGGTTGAGAAGCTTGCTTACGAGCTCAGGAGGAAGGAGAAGCTGACATCATGCGTCACGGTGAAAGTAAGATACTCAAATTTTGACACCCACACCCTCCAGAAGCGTATAGCGTATACATCGTTCGACCATGAACTTATCACCGTGGCGAAAGAGCTTTTTGGCAGGCTCTACCAGCGCCGCATGCTGATACGGCTTATAGGCATCAGGTTAAGTCACCTGGTAAACGGGGTGAGACAGCTCGACATGTTTACCGACACACCTGAAATGGTCAGACTGTACATGGCTGTCGACAGGATGAGAGAACGCTTCGGCAAGAATGCAGTAAGAAAGGCCGTGGGTATAATGACCGAAGACGAGAGGCATGAACGCGACATGAAAGTGATATCTGACAATCTGAAGGAGACACAGATTATTGAGGATAGAATAAAGAAGTATGCAATGTATTACGGAAGATAGATGTTCATAAACTGTCATTCATACTACAGCCTTCGCTATGGAACCATGCCGGTGGAAAAGCTGGTGCAGCATGCCTCATCGGTCAACGCGGCTACCATAGCCCTTACCGACATTAACAACAGCACGGCAATGCCGGCATTTGTAAGGGAGTGCAGGGAATCAGGCATAAAACCCGTCGGGGGTATCGAGTTCCGCAACGAAAACGGACTGCTCTACATTGGCCTGGCCAGAAACAATGACGGTTTCCGTGAGCTGAATGAATTCCTTTCCGGACATAATATTTCAGGGGAGCCTCTCCCCTTCCCGGCCCCAAGATTCCGGCAATGCTATGTTATTTATAGCTTAACTTTATATCCTAAACGTAAACTATATGATAATGAGTATATTGGAATAAAAACTACAGAGGCAGGAAAGCTGCTCTCCATTCACAGGAACATTGAAACCCGTCATATGGTGATCCTTCACCCCGTCACGCTCAGCTCAGGTGAAGATGCCGAAACACACAGGTGTCTCAGGGCAATAGATGACAATATTCTGCTCAGCAGGCTGTCCGCATCGCGGCAATGTTCTGTTAACGAGATTTTTATACCCGAGACGTATCTGTGCGCCCATTTCACCGGATACCCGGAAATTCCGGCCAACACTGCCAGGATACTGGCTGACTGTTCTATCGGATTTGATTTTGATACCCCAAAAAACAAAAAGGTATACTCTGCAAGCAGGGCCGACGACCGCCTTCTGCTTGAGAAACTGGCATGGGATGGCATGATATGCCGCTATGGAAAAAACAACGCGGAAGCTGCGCGAAGGGTGAGACATGAGCTTGAGATCATAGACAGGCTGGGATTCTCATCGTACTTCCTTATCGCATGGGATATTATCAGATACTCAATGTCGCGCGGATTCTATCATGTAGGGCGCGGAAGCGGTGCCAATTCTGTCGTAGCTTACTGCCTTAAAATCACGAATGTTGATCCTATCGACCTGAACCTTTACTTCGAACGGTTCATCAACCCCGCGCGCAGCTCACCCCCCGACTTTGACATTGACTTCTCATGGAAGGAGCGCGATGAGGTAACCGATTATATCTTCAAGCGATATGGCATGCAGCACACCGCGCTTCTCGGGACAATAAGCACATTCAGGGGAAAATCAATCGTAAGGGAACTGGGCAAGGTTTACGGACTGCCGGCAGAAGAGATCGACAGTCTTATCGATAATCCCTCCTCTCCGATCAACAGGGGTGAAATACCGGCACTTATATATGGTGTCGGTTCAAAAATTGCCGACTTTCCCAACCTCAGAAGCATACATGCAGGCGGTGTCATTATCTCCGAAGAACCTCTGACATGTTATACCGCTCTCGATTTGCCTCCGAAGGGATTCCCGGTTACTCAGTGGGACATGTACACGGCAGAGGAGCTCTGTTTCGAGAAATTTGATATACTCAGCCAGAGAGGTATTGGCCATATAAGCGAAACAGCATCCATCGTTTCACGGAATCGCGGAGAAGATATCGACATACATGCAATACAGAAGTTCAAGACCGACCCTCTCGTCAGGGAGTACCTCGGGAAAGGTGAGACGAAGGGATGTTTTTATATTGAGAGTCCTTCAATGCGGGGCCTTCTTAACAAGCTGAAGTGTTCAGATTACCTGACACTCGTGGCTGCCAGCTCAATAATAAGGCCGGGCGTCGCACGGTCGGGCATGATGAGGGAATACATCAACCGTTTCCATAATCCTGAAGGATTCAAGTATATACACCCGGTAATGAAAGAACAGTTCGAAGAGACTTTCGGTATTATGGTCTACCAGGAGGATGTACTGAAGGTATGCCACCATTTTGCCGGACTTGATCTATCGGATGCCGATACCCTCAGACGGGCAATGAGCGGTAAATTCAGGTCTCAGAGGGAAATGCAGAAGATAACTGACAGGTTTTTCTCGAATTGCCGCAGCCGGGGCTACCCCGAGGAGATCACCAGGGAGGTATGGCGTCAGATTGAGTCGTTTGCCGGTTATTCATTTTCAAAGGCACACTCCGCCTCCTATGCCGTTGAGAGTCTCCAGAGCCTCTACCTCAAAGCTCACTACCCACTTGAGTTCATGGTGGCAGTGATCAACAACTTTGGCGGTTTTTACCGCACCTGGGTGTATGTCCATGAGGCATCACGACAGGGTGGAAAAATCAATCTCCCCTGTGTTAATAGAAGCACCTGTAAAACAACTTTATATGGATCTGATATATATTTGGGGTTCTGTCATATAAATAATCTTGAAAGCAGGCTTGCCTCATCCATCGAAACCATAAGGAAGGGTGGAGGGGATTTCTCCGGACTCGGGGATTTCATTCAAAGAACCGGGTCAGGACTGGAGCAGGTGATCCTTCTTATACGCTGCGGAGCCTTCCGGTTCACGGGAATACCCAAGGCACATCTTCTGTGGGAGGCCCACATGCTGGTAAACGGTAATAAAGGGGATCCCTCTCCCACTCTTTTCTCTTCCCCTAAGAAGGAATTTACTCTTCCGGAACTTGTCGCAGATGGCATAGAAAATGCCTACGACGAAACTGAACTCCTCGGATTTCCGGTTTCCATGAGTTGGTTTGATATGCTGAAGACAAAATTCAGGGGCGACATAAAGGCCTCGGAGATGCTGGCTAACAGGGGAAGAAAAGTGCGGATGACAGGGCACCTGGTAACGGTCAAATATATAAAGACGGTAAGGAATGAATGGATGAATTTCGGTTGTTTCATCGACCCTGAGGGGGACTATTTTGATTCTGTTCACTTTCCGGCATCCCTGAAGGATTATCCATTCAGGGGCAGCGGCACCTATCTTATTTCGGGAACAATCAACGAAGAGTTCGGATATCCATCAATTGAGGCTGAGAAACTTGCCCGGCTGCCCGTCAGGCCCGACCCCAGGTATTAGGCCTCTCAACTGTCGGTCCTGACAGCCCTGATTACTCCCTTAATGGATCTTATCCTTCTTATCAATCCGTATAATACACTGACATTGGGCACTGTCAGCTGAATCATTCCTTCAAACATATTGTCATTTATCCCGTAATTGAAGCTTCTGACACTTACACTGTGACCAGCCAGTGTGTCGGATATCCTTGAAACTATGCCGATATCCTCCACGCCCGACACTTTTATAGTCGCAAGGAATGATGGGCTCCGGGTTGTGACTTTCCATTTTGCGGGAACCACCCTGTAGGGATACCTCGACATCATATACTCTGCATTAGGGCATCCCGTGCGATGGATCTTAATACCTTCAGAGATTGTTATGAATCCGAAAATATTGTCGCCATAAACCGGATTACAGCATTTCGAGAGCTTATAGTCTATCCCCTCAACCCTGTTTTCGATTATCAGGTAATCACCAAATGATTCATCCCTGCCCTCATACCTATCCCCTGGCGGTTGAAGAGTTGGTGCGGCATCGCCTCCCCTTGCAGGTATGGTTTCGGTGGAAAGGAGGAACTCCTTCAGGTCCAGCAGGTCTATCTCTTCTGTACTTATCTTCACGTACAGATCCTGGGAGTTTTTCAGATTGTACCTCGCGAGCAGTTTGTTTACAGTAGTGTCGGAAAAGCTCATCTTCCAGTTTTTAAGCCTTCTGACAAGAATCTCTTTCCCCTCGGCAGCGGTAGCTGCCCTGTCTTCATTTAGTGCCTGCCTTATCCTGGTTCTGGCTTTTCCGGTTATTACCCACGACAGCCAGTCATTACCGGGTTTCTGGTTCTTTGAGGTAAGCACTGAAACCTGGTCACCGTTGTTGAGAACATATCTGAAGGTTACATTCTTGCCGTTTATCCTGGCACCAACGCACCTTGCACCAACCTCGGTATGTATGTCAAAGGCAAAATCAAGCACAGTGGCACCTGCAGGCAACCTTCTAATCTCTCCCTTCGGAGTGAACACAAAGACCTCATCGCTGTAGAGGCCCGACCTGACCTGGTCAATAAATCCCTCCTCTTCCTTCGAGGTTGACTCAAGCAGTTCCCGCATCTTTTCCAGCCATACCTCCAATCCTCCTCCCGAGTCCCTCTGCCCCTTATACCGGTAGTGGGCAGCAAGTCCCTTTTCCGATATATCATCCATTCTGGAAGATCTTATCTGCACTTCAACCCATTTGCCGCGAGGTCCCATTACAGTGGTATGCAACGACTCATACCCGTTGGATTTAGGCACTGAGATCCAGTCGCGAAGTCTGCCGGGATTGGGTTGGTATACATCGGTAACCACTGAATATACCTGCCAGCAGTCAGCCTTCTCTCTTTCAGGTGATGATTCAATGATGATTCTCACAGCGAAAATGTCAAAAACCTCATCGAAATCCACCCCCTGGGTTTTCATTTTCTGCCAGATTGAGTGCACCGACTTGGTCCTGCTTTTGAACAGGTATTCAATGCCGAGTTTGTCGAGCTTCTCACGCAATGGAATTATAAACTCCCTGATAAGCCTGTTCCTTGAGGAGGAGGTATGCCTGAGCCTGTCTTCAATATATTGGTATTCATGTGGTTCCAGGTATTTCATTGCCAGGTCTTCCATCTCGGTTTTGAGATTATAGAAACCCAGTCTGTGGGCAAGAGGTGCATAAAGGAAATAGGTTTCAGAGGCAATGCGGAGCCTTGTACCTTCCTCCGCGCCCTCAAGATGTCTCATCTCATCGAGCCTCTCAACCAGTTTAATTACGATTACCCTGACATCATCTGCAAGACTTAGAAGCAGTTTTCTGAAGTTCTCAGTCTGATTACCCGAATGCCTGGTATCCACAGCATTCACCTTGACGATACCCTTGAGGATTGTTGCAACATTCTCTCCGAATTCCCTGGCAATCAACTCATCGGTCAAGGGATTGTGGCCTGTTACGTCGTGGAGTAAAGCGGCAAGTACCGTTGTGGTTCCCAGGTTCATCTCCACCGACACAATCCTGGCTACTGCCAGTGAGTGCAGTACCTGACTCTCTCCGGTTACTGTGGTACCGGTTCCGGAAGCTTCGATAGCCAAATTAATGGCCCTTCTAATAAGCTTCACGTCATTGCCAGACAGAAAGCCTGCCGAGGCTCTCAGCAGGCTTCTGTATGCACTATGTACGGCCCTGGTCCTTGTATCGTCTGATGCTGGAGGCATCAAAACCTCTTTTTACCGGAAACTGATTCCAAATCCGGCAGTAAAAACGTTGTATTGCGACCTGGTGTAATCTGCATGGAGGGTGAAAAGGGCAAATTTCAGCCTGAAGCCCAGATTGGCCCTCAAACCCGAGAAGTCCTCTATCTCAATACCTTCAACATTGGTGATAACACCTGAATCCTTGTATACCGGTTCAGTTGTTGAGATGGTGGGGTCAGCAACGGGTAGAGGTATATTCCCTTCGATATCAATCACGGTTTTGCTGCTTGCGTAACCCAGTCCGCCATAGAATGTAATGACAGGCAGATTTACTGAGGCAATTACGCTCGCATTCCAACCCTCTACCGAAGCAGCTATATTCTGTCCGGTAAAATCCTCAAAGGTATATGTATCATAATTGGCATATGAATCGGGTTCCAGATCAAGAGGATAGTTGCCGTTAAGCTTTGTGTAGCCTCCGAAAAGGGAAACATCGAGTGGAAGGAGCTTGTTACCGGGTATGTACTGCATTATGCTGTGCTTAAACCCGATCCCCCACATTGCGATGCTTCCTTCCTCAATGTTTAGTCTCGGAATGAAGCGTCCGGTAATTTCCGATCCCAGGGGCAGGCCTATTCCAACCTGTGCCATCGGAACAGGTACAAATTTGAATCCGGTTCCGGGAGGTGAATTGAAATTGGCCAGTTCAATGGAATAAGGGCCCTCCTCCACTACTTTCCGGATCGCAGGGCCTGCATTTGAAGACCCTGCAATGGTAGGTGCTATAGAGGAGCCAGAGGGATTGACCAGCGTGAGTTCCTCAAAGCCAAGGTCATTGAGATCGAATGTGGTTTCGCTGTCCGGTACCATGCCGGCACTTACTGTAATAGTAATATCAAAACCTCCGAAGGAATGAGGTTTTGCTGTATTGTACCATCCCCCGCTGAAGCCTGCCCCAAAAGCTTTTGCCCATGGTGACAGATAGGCCTCAATGAGTTTCATTCCGTCATTTATTCCTCCTTTGAGGAACTCTCCTTCGATCTGTGCTGAGGCAGACAGGTTCAGTAATACTGAAACTGCCAATATTGCCGGGAATCGTGCAATCTGATGGTTTTTCATACTGCGTTGCTTTTTGGTTTACCTTTGGGTTACCAGGCAAATATAAATAAAAAGCAACTTACAATCAGGCTTTGACACCTACTACTTTTTAATCTCCGTCTTTCTGTCGATCTTCTCCAGGGCCTCCAACTGCTCAATCCCCATTCCCCTGTAAAGTGCTGATATACTCCTGAGGTCAATATCTCCCCTGCCTGAAATAAGGGTGTTCGACTCCGCTCCGGCTATCATGCGCAGTTCAGTTATCCTGCTGCCGCTCTCCTTTTTCGGGATTTTTACAATTTTTTATGCTGTCCTGACAGGGTCAGAACCATTGTACCAAAAATAATTGTTCAGATGATTCTCTTCATGGCTGTTTAGTTCTCATTCGGCAGTATTCATCCTAAAGAGGTATTGCCAGGTGAATCATCGTTGGAAAAAACAAATACAGCACAGGATGTAAGAAAGACTGTTTATATGCCTCTGAACCAACTATTTCAGGGGTGAATGAGGCTCCCTTGCCATTTCATGGTAATATACCGAATCAACAAAGTCGGGGAGAATACGCTGGAATAATGCCGTAAGTCTTCCTTCCCAGGTAAGTAGTTTATTGCGTTTTTTCTTTTTGATACCCTTTATAATCCATCGTGCGACATATTCGGGAGTGTCCATCTTCTTCTCATCCCTGGGCGACTCTCCCTGCTCAGAGCCGTCAGCTGTTAGTGCGCGTAATCTGACCTCTGTGGCGGTAAATCCGGGAGCAATAACCATAACATGCAGTCCTGTCTTCAGGTATTCGATTCTGATAGTCTCCATGAAGCCCTGCAATGCAAACTTTGATGCTGAATAGCCTGTTCGCCCGGGAAGGCCATGGAATCCGGCAATTGAAGAAACCCCGACAAGGGATCCCCTGTTTGCAATAAGGTAGGGCAATGCATAACGGGTACAATAAACCGCTCCCCAAAAATTCACATCCATTAGTCTTCTCAGAACCGAAATATCTACTTCACTGAACAAAGCCCTCATAGAGAGGCCTGCATTATTGATAAGGATATCGATCGTACCAAACGTCTCCACTGTCCTTTCAATGAGATTCCTGCACTGTTCTTCCTTCGAAACATCCGTTACCACATATATCGATTCATAACCTCTTGATTCCATATCGGCACTGACAGCCTTCAGCCTTTCTTCCGAACGGGCAGCAAGAACTACTCTTGAACCGAGCTTACCGAATTCAAATGCCGCAGCCTTTCCAATTCCGGATGAGGCGCCCGTTATGATCACCACCTTGTTATTAAAATTTACACTCATTACCAGTAACTTATAATTTACAGTCCGGTGTATTCCCAGCAGGTTAAAATAAAGAATATTATTTTTGTAAAAAATATAAACTGGCTTGGGCAGATTTTATTTTTTTTCTAAATTTGCACTCGCATTTAAAACAGGATTCAGTAGCTCAGCAGGTAGAGCACATCCCTTTTAAGGATGGGGTCCTGGGTTCGAGCCCCAGCTGGATCACCAATAAGCCAGAGGACC
>JAVEWX010000113.1:0-4470 GCA_034004335.1 Bacteroidales bacterium
CGATTCCCGATTACCGATTACCGGGTACCCCCTTCAAGGTTCCAGTATCAGCGCCAGGCAGATCAGGCAGCGCGTTTCTTTTTCATATAGTGGCTTATCACGAAGAGGATCCCAACCAGCATAAAGGGGAGGGCAATGGCTGCCACAATAGCCAGGCTGGTACCCACAGAATGGTTCATCCTGAAATTCTTTATGAAAACCCAGGGACCAAAACCCAGACCTATAAGCCCGAAGATGATGCCTCCCACAAGCTCCCACTTCCACGCCACGATAAGCAGAGCAATAAGCACAAACGAGGGTATCAGGTGGATTAGAAATCCGGCCAGGTTTTCCCAAAAGCTCCTTCCCTCCGAGAATGCATCAAATGCAAACATACTGATGAACAGAATTGCAAGGATGCAAAGGATCCTCGGTGTCCAGTGAATGATGCTGAGCGATTTCTTCATAGCACTTCTATTTCTCAAACACAATCTTACCGTCAACAATTGTCATAAGAACATTCATATTGAGTATCTCCCCGGGGTCACACTTCATCAGGTTAAGGTCGCATACCGTTATGTCGGCGAGCCTGCCCCTGACCAATGACCCCCTTTTCTCAGCATCGAAGGCAGCATATGCATTGTTGATGGTATAAGCCTTCAGGGCTTCTTCAACACTTATCTTTTCCTCCGGGAACCATCCTCCCTCCGGCTCATGGTTAAGGGTGGTACGATTCACGGCTGCATGTATCAGATTCCTGGGGTGCATGAGGTATTCGGCAGCCGATGTGCCGGGCCAGTCGGATCCAAAGGAGAGAATGGCGCCGTTGTCGAGCAGTGACCTGAAGGCATAGGCTCCCCTGCACCTCTCATGACCTATCCTCTCCTCCATCCAGCGCATGTCATCGGACACGTGGTAGGGGTTTACCTCGGCAATGACATTCAACTGGCGGAAGCGTGGGAAATCCTCCGGACGGATAACCTGAGCGTGTATAACCCTGAATCCGTCGAGGTTCCTGCCAAGGTCTTTCATAAGCCGCTCATAGGTGTCGAGCATCAGCGATACTCCCTTGTCGCCAATGGCATGGACATTCGAGACAAATCCCGCCTCATACCCGGTTTTTATCAGATTGTACATTTTGTCCATATCAGGTTCCAGAAGTCGGGGATCGTTGCTGGTATGGGTACGGTAATGTCCGTAGTTATCGGGCTGGTCGTCATAGGGCTCGAAGAATAGGGCCCCGTGTGTTCCCATTATCCCGTCGATATAGCCCTTGAGGGCTCCCAGGCGAAGGTAGTTATCGGGCTGCATGGTAGACGGGTTGACTCCCATGGTGAAGCCCTGTTCCTTCATTGCGGGTGCCAGCGACAGGTCGGGTCTCAGCCATACCCTGCAGGTAAGCTCACCGCTCTCATAGAGTTTGACGAACCGCTCCGTCTGCGCCGGGGTGGCAATATCGTGTATCTCTGTTATGCCGGCAGCGGCAAGAGCCCTCAGGGCTGCCCTGTTCTCCCCGAGCATCCTCTCCTCTGATTTGGGCTTCACTACTTTCCTTATGATAGCTATTGCGGGTGATCCCCTGTATATCAGTCCGGTAGGCATACCAACCCTGTCTTTCTCCATACCCTCAAGCGCCCTGCTGTCGAGACCGGCAGCCCTAAGGGCGGCACTGTTGGCCAGGTACATGGAGTTGTCAAAATTGTTGAGGAAGCAGGGATTGGAAGGGGTAATTTCGTCAATCGCCTCCTTCGAGGGCTTCCATCTCTCCTGCTTCTTATCTCCTGCAGCGGCAGCGCCAAGAGTCCACTCCTCATAGGCACCCCACAGTCCGCCGGTAATCCACTCCCCCTCTCCCACTATTTTTACCACGCGGCTTATCTCGTTGCGAAGTCCTTCGTCATCGGCGACCTTCATGAGATTGGCATCGTTGATCAGTCCACCGGCACTGTTGAAATGAACGTGACCATCAATGAATCCCGGAACCACGAATGCTCCCTTAAGGTCTATCACACGGGTATCGGGTCCGGCATCGCGCTCAGCCCCGGTTCCCTTACTGTAAACTCCGGAAATGATATTCCCCGTAATGGAGATTGATCCGGCCCATGGATTGTTTTCATCCATTGTAAATAACTCTCCGTTGAGGAGGACTATGTCGGCCTTTTGGCGGCTGCAGCCATGCGATGCAAGAAGCAGCATAAAAACGGAGAAATAAAACAGAGGTTTAAATTTCATGGCATAATTTTTTAAATCATTCTATAAATTTATGAAACCGGCAGGACTGACAACCTCAAAGGATAAAAAAAAACGTTTTATATGGTGATAAACATATATATCTTATTTGTTATACACTCGCCACAGAAAACAAAATAATTTGTATAATTGGGCTTAATTAAAACGGAATGTACATGAAAAAGACTTTGTTTATTCTAATAGCCATAACATTCGCCATGAGTACTACATCGGGACAGGAGGGCGACGGATCGCTTCTTAAAACAGGGGACACTGCGCCTCTTTTCACAGCCGAGACAATTGACGGGAAGGTTATAGACCTGGCAAAGGAAAAGGGAAAAGTCATTATGCTCACATTCTTTGCCACATGGTGCGGCCCGTGCAACCTTGAGCTTCCGGTGCTGGAGAAAAATGTATGGAACAAATACAGGGACAACGAGGACTTTGTACTGGTGGTTCTCGGCAGGGAGCATGACAGGGAAACACTGAAGGAGTTTTCTGCCACGAAGAAGCTGAACCTGCCCTTTGCACCTGATATTGAGAGAAAGGCTTTCGCCTTGTATGCCGACAAGAACATACCAAGGAATGTCATCATAGGCAGAGACGGTAAAATTGCATACCAGAGCATGGGTTTCGACGCAGAGGAATTTGCGAAACTTGAAGAGAAGCTGGCTTCAATGCTCAGGTAAATATCGAAAAGGTAAATATCAATATAAAACAATATGTCATGAGAAATCTGTTACTAATACTGACCCTTTTGGTGCTGCCAATGGCTGCGATATCGCAGGGCAGGCAGCAGGCCGATCCCGTACTTAGTGCAATGCATACCATTTCGAGTCACGATCTGCTTGAATACGTTAAGATCCAGTGTGACGAGAAATATGCGGGAAGGCTTACCGGAACACCCGAGTACAACGAATGCGCCAAATGGCTTGCCTCAATGTTCGAGGGATGGGGCCTTGAACCGGCAGGTGACAACGGAACATGGTTCCAGTGGTTCGACATACCGTACACACTTGTTTATCCCGACTGCGGGGTGAGCCTTCACCTGGCAAGCGGAAAAAATGGAGCTGTACTTAAAAACTACCAGTATGTTTCTGAATATATGCCGGGTTCGACCTCCGGTAACGGGGAAGTAACTGCAGAAGTGGTTTATGCAGGTTTCGGCATCACGGCCCCGGAACTGGGATACGACGACTATGCAGGCATAGACGTAAAGGGCAAGATCATACTGATAGAACCCGAAGCGCCGGTATCACCCAACGCCGGAGCCGAGAAGTTCAATCCCTGGTTTGAACACTCTTTTCATCAGACAAAGCTGCACAATGCCGTCAGCCACGGCGCCAAAGGCATGCTTTACAACTACGGGCCCATAGGCAATCCGAACAACGCCTACAATAAAGACTTCATTTATGTTCATATAGGCGATGTCGCCACAGAGGATATTTTTGCCGGAACCGGTAAAAGCCATCGCGAAACTGTAGCCGCCATCCGCGAAAAGCTCAAACCGGTCTCTTTTAAAACCGGCAAGACTGTTACCATCAAAATGAGCACCGAACACTTCCCCGATGGCAGGGGGGCAAATATAATAGGGCTTCTGAAGGGCACCGATCCGGTATTGAGCAATGAGGTCATCATAATAGGCGCCCACCTCGACCACCTGGGATATTGCTATGAAATGATCCCCGGAGCAAATGACAATGCTTCGGCTGTCGCCGTGATGATGGGAGTCGCAAAGGCACTCACGGAGAATAACATTAAACTGAAAAGGTCAGTGCTTTTCCTCTCTTTCGGTTCGGAAGAGCAGGGTATAGTTGGGGCCAAAGCATACCTCGACAATCCGGTATTCCCCCTCGGGAAAAGCATCCTATTGAATATGGATGGTGTAGGTATCGGGAACGCTATCAGCGCCAATGCCGGCCGCAACTATCCGGAACTTTGGAAATTTGTCGAGGAGGCTAACGAAAAATATATTCATCGGCCGCTGAGCACCAACTCCTTTGCCAACCTTGGCAGGCCAAGACTCGATGCGGCAAGGTTCCTGACGGCAGGAGTACCAAGCCTCAGCTTCAGTACATCAGGCTCGAGGAACTATTACCATATACCACAGGATAACCTCGACATTATCAAACCAGAGATAATGGAGGACCTCGCAAAGCTGCTTTTCATTACTGTGGTTAACATGGGGAACAGCGATGCACCGTTAAGGTAGCAGAGCAGGGTTCAGGGTTACTCCCTTCGGTCGTGAGCTCGACCGGCTGT
>JAVEWX010000113.1:4570-9849 GCA_034004335.1 Bacteroidales bacterium
AGATAATGGAGGACCTCGCAAAGCTGCTTTTCATTACTGTGGTTAACATGGGGAACAGCGATGCACCGTTAAGGTAGCAGAGCAGGGTTCAGGGTTACTCCCTTCGGTCGTGAGCTCGACCGGCTGTCGCCGGTCCCGGTTCGGTATTTGGTATTTGGTATTTAGAGTCCGGAAACTGCTGTTAAACCTCCTACGCCTTTTACGCCACTACGCCACTGCGCCACTACGCCACTGCGCCACTACGTCATTCCGTCATAAAGAAAGATGCTATTTTCCTGTTGAATATCAGCAGTAACAGTGCAACTATGCTCCACTGGAAGATACACGACATAAACGAGAACTGGGTAAAGGGCTTATACCATTCTCCGGGCACAAACGACTGAGCCAGCCACCATATAAGAAGAACCACAGCGGCAATGGGAATGAAGTACTTAATTATCAGACACCACCATTTACCCGCATTTAAATCAGTGACCACATTGTTGATCTCGGTCCGGATGTTCTCGGTTCCCTGTCTGATGATTAGGATAGCTATCAGGGCTCCCGATATCATCAGAGCAACACCCCATACGAAATCCTGGTTACTAAGGAAATTAAGGTTCCTGGCAGAGGGAAGTCCCAGCAGGAAGGTCATTATGCAAACCGCGGCTATTGCATAGCTGCGCCTCATCCCGGTGTCAACGAACACCCTTGTCGGAAGTTCAAGTTGTGCAATAAGGGAGGTGAATCCGGCAAAGGTCAGTCCCAGGAAGAACAGTATAGCCAGGATACCTCCGCCAAACATCCTCTGAAAGAGCTGGGGCATCCAGATGAATGTAAGTCCGGTGGAAGCGGGACCGCTGGTTTTCATTATCTCAAGTATTTCAGGATCGCTCATCCCCATATCGGTGCGCAGGATGGCAAATACCGTTCCGAATATCATGATGCCTGAAAGAATGGATACCGTATTGTTACCTATACCTGTAATGAAGGCATTCTTAACGGTACCGTGTTCCATCTTCATGTAGGCGGCATATGTCAGGAAGAGGCCCCATCCTGCTCCGGTGTCCCAGGCGTTCTGGGTAAGGGCGTCGAGCCAGACCTTGGGGTTTCCCAGTTGTGAAAGATCGGCCCTGAAGAGATATCCGAGCCCGACCTCAGACCCGGGCAGCGTCACTGCCCTTATAACGCTGATGATAACAATAAGCAGAAGGGAGGGTATCAACACCTTGTTGACCTTTTCTATCGATCCTATCCCCTTCCAGATGGCGAGGGCGCCGAAGCCAATTGCGGCAATGAATGTAACTATCGGCATGAATCCGGACTGGTATGATTCCCATATGGCCAACGACGCCTCGTAATCCGCCGGCAGGGGATTGAAAAGCACATATACAAAATAATATATGCACCATCCTACCACAACGGTATAAAAAAATGTTATGGCGCATGGCACGAATGCGACAAACGACCCGACCCAGGTAAACCTCTTTCCGAGCCCGTCTATAAATGATTTTACGACACCGGCCCTGTATTTCTTTCCGATCGCGTATTCTGCTATTATCAGCGGTATGCTCCATAGGAACAGGAATACGACCCAGGCTATGAGGAACGCCCCGGCCCCCGACTCACCTGCTCCGGCATTCTGGGCTGCAATACGTGGGAACCTCCATATATTTCCGGTTCCCACCGCAACACCTATTGCACTCAGAATCAGGCCAAATCGTGAGGTAAAACGATATCCTGTTGACTTATCAATGCTTTTTTCCATGGTCTGGCAGTTTGGATTCTTAATGAGGCTTGAAATTATACGAGATTTACAAAAAATAACCATTTAACGGTATATTCTTCAACATACCGTAATCAGCCGCATATTTTCATCTCTGGTCTATCGCAGTCCCGGTATCTGGCTCACAAAACTGTTTACGAAATCGAGTTTTTCCGTTCCCAGTCCGGTCAGAACCGCAAACGTTGCCGAGTTCCATACCAGGAAGATGTTGCCGTTGTAACCGTCACGAAACTGGTACTTACCCGACATCCCCTCCTCGCGGACCAGTCCGGCCCTTTCAAGGTAAGCGGCAACAGCGTCTGCTGCCATGTCAGCAGTCTCGCAGGAAAACAGATAAAGGGTGAAGACGTTACCGTCGATGTCGTAGCCGGCCTTAATTGCTCCCCTCAGGAACCCGTGACCCAGGACACTTTCATTGATGTACATCTCCTCATTGACCAGTCTCCCATTCGCAGGCAGCTTCATGAGAAGTCCCGGCATCTCATCACTGCCGGGAAGGGTTTCAGCCACCCTGCGGGCTATCGGTTCCAGGGAACGGAGTATCTTCTTGTTTCCGGAGTTGGTCATCACCTTTACATAGTACCTGTCCTTGAAGAAATGAACCAGTCCGGGCTCCATATAGCCCTGCGCTCCGATACTTACAAAGCTGTAGCCCGGGGACCTTTCCAGTGAGTATATTCCGAAACCCCTGATGGGATTGAGGTGGTCATATACCTCAACCTTGATACTGTTTTTGCCCTTGACGTATTCAGCAATAAAGAGTTCCGAAAAACCATATGACAGGTATGCATCAGCCGCACCGTTAATATAATCCCAAAGGTCACCTGGAGTGTATACCGGGTAGTCCTGTACTGTCTTATATCCCGGAACCAGGGGAAACTGGAAATTCTGGCAGTACAGTGAGCTGCTTCCCGCCATCAAGGCAAAAGCAGCTATCAGAAGGAATGGCATCAATTTTCTCTTCATAGTCCGACTATGCTATGCCAGGAATTCCTGGGGCAATTCAACAACCCTGCAGATATCGGCAATTTTCTCCCTTATATTAAAACCCTTGATGCATTTGGCGGTACAGATTGAGCAGTCGCCGCAGGGGTCTGCTCCTACCCCGTCTTCGCTGAGAAGGTTATAGGCCATCAGTGTACTGCCATAACCATAGCCGTACATATATGCCCTCATTATGTCGGGTATGGGCAAGTTTTTAGGACAGGAAGCGGTGCAGGTCTGGCATCCGTTGCAGTATAATCCCGCAATGGTTTCGGCTACGGATATATCCTTTTTCTCCTGTTCCGTCATGGTGATGTTTTCCAGCACCGGAAGAACGCTCTGCAGGTGTTCGAAAGCAGTGAATCCGGGAATTGTGGTATGGAGTCCGGGATTCGCGAGTACCCATTTGAGGGCAGCGGAGGGATTTACCGGCTTTGTCCTCTCCCTGTCGAGAAAGCCACCGGCTATTGTCTTCATGGCGACAACGCCCATCCCAGCTTCCGAGGCTTTCCTGACGGCCTCACTGACCTGATCGCGATATGCCTGCATGAAATTGTATGAGGTAAGTACCACATCATACTGACCGTTTTTGATCATCAGTTCGATAACCTGTGGTTCATTGCGGTGAGTCGAAATACCAGAGAACCGTATTTTGCCCTGCTTTTTCAGTTTGGCGAGAAGTTCCAGGAGAGGTTGGTAATTTACCAGTTCGGTTGTAGACACATCGTGGACATAGAGAATATCAACATAATCCATCTTAAGTCTTTGCAGGCTGGTGTTGAAGCTCGCCTCGAAACTGGCAGCGGTTGTGGCAGCAGTTGGCAGACCAGCCCTGTCAACGCCGGCAGGCTTCACCTTTGTCGTTATTATGAACGAATCTCGCGGGTATGCACCCAGCACGGTGCCCAGCATCTCCTCGTTACGGCCGTTCTGGTAACCGTTGGCAGTATCGAAGAAGTTGATGCCATTCTCCATGCAGGCTGTAACAAGTCCCGGGTTGTCGGCTCTCATAACACCCATGCTTACTACCGGAACCTTAAGGCCGGTGCGGCCAAGTGTTCTGTAGATGATTTTCCTGTCCTGGCGGCTTACTAAGCTGCTGCCTGCTACCGGGCCAGCCACCACAATGGCTGCAGCACCCGCAGCACCCGATTTGAGAAATTTCCTCCTGTTGATCTGATCCATCTTATAATTTTATAGGTTATCATCAATTGTTACCACAGCTTTGTTTATTAAAAGCCGATTCTTAACTTTAAGGGCAAAATGTAATAAAAAAAAAGCAATTCTGAATCACAATCTCCTGTTTTGCTCCCGATTTGCGTCTTATTGGATATCAGTATAAATAACCCTTAGAAATATTTAAATGAACGAGCAAACCTCATCAAAGAAGTTCAGGAGGCGTAGTTTCCTCAGGACAGTTACTGCTGCGGGCCTCGCCGCCCCGGCATTTTCAATGGCCGGAATGCCACCATCCGACACCAGTAATGGACAGCAGCCCGCAGCGACAACAAATGGCAGGGATGCCCTTAAATATCCCCGGACCGAAAGTTCCCTGCCGGGCAGGTATCGCGGCAGGGTAGCGCTTGTGCATGACGAAAAATCGGTTGAGAATGACATCTTCAATTCCGATGTGATAGACAATATGATTGCCCAGGGCATGCTCTCCCTCACCGGCGAGAAGAGTCTTAAAAGCGCCTGGAGACAGTTTGTAAAGCCTGGTGAGATGAT
The DNA here is from genome assembly GCA_034004335.1 of Bacteroidales bacterium. Classification (GTDB taxonomy): domain Bacteria; phylum Bacteroidota; class Bacteroidia; order Bacteroidales; family VadinHA17; genus SLNP01. Next base: position 9,048 of record JAVEWX010000113.1, read on the forward strand.
AGGCCTCAAGCTCAATCCCATTGGAGGAAAACCCCTCAGTACAAGCCATGAGGTTGTCAGGTCGGTAATAGGTCAACTGCTCGCTGCCGGTATAAAGGAAAGCCACCTGGTGCTGTGGGACCGTCGCGAATTCCAGCTTCATGAAGCAGGCTTCACACCCGAAGCTTATCCGGGGATAAAGGTCACAGGTACCGAGCAGATGGATAAGAACGGATCATACTACGACAGCGACGGGAAACTGTACGGAGAAAAAATGATAGACCGGGAATGGGTCTACCGCGCCAATGTCGAGATGAAATATGATCAATACACTATACCCTTTATGATAAATGAGGGTGAAGACTCCTATTTCACCAGGTTAGTAACAAAGGATCTGCAGAAGATCATTAATATCCCCATACTTAAGAATGCCGGCGCAAATGTCACCCTCTGCCTTAAGAACCTGGCCTTCGGTTGTATATCAAATACCTCGCGGCTGCACGGACAGCTGTGGAACAACACTGTGGCCGAGGTTCCCGCCTTCCCGCCAATACGCGACAAGGTGGTTCTCAACATTGTTGACGGCATTAAAGGCTGCTATAACGGCGGCCCCGGTGCCAATCCCCAGTTTTTCACCTACTACAAGGACATTATTATCGGAACCGACCCCGTTGCCGTTGACCGTGTCGGATACAACATTGTAATGGCAAAGAGGATAGAAAAGGGTATCCAGAAAGAGGATACCGGGTCTGGTATCGTGACTCTGCGAATGGCCAACGAGATGGGACTGGGGGAATTTGAAACCGAGAAAATAACACTCATC
>JAVEWX010000114.1:0-9837 GCA_034004335.1 Bacteroidales bacterium
ATTCAATGCTGATCCCATTCACAAGTACATCAAGCGCGACAACTGGAAAGGGATTGTAATTGAACCCCTTCCCGATGTCTACAGGGAAAAGCTTGAACCGCTTTACAGGAGGCATGAGGGAATCACCACAGTAAATGCCGCAATATCTGATGAAGACGGCACCAGAAAGATATACAGGATTGCCTTTTCAGATTCGAGATGGGCTACAGGGCTGACCAGTTTCAACCGCAAATCGCTGGAAGCTGCCATCGAATCGGGTTACATAGCAAGGAACGCCAGGAAGGATGGCATCACACTACCCCGATCACCGGAAGAAATGATAAGGGAAGAGGATGTTGACTGCATATCGGTGCCCACCTTGCTCAAAAAATATGGCATCGGAGCTATCGACTGGCTCCAGATTGACACCGAAAGGTTTGATTTCGAAGTAATTAAATTATTCGATCCGGCATCAACACGGCCTCGTGTAATAGTATACGAGAACAGTCACATGAGCAGGGAAAAGAAGGAGGAATGCAGGAGTTATCTCATGTCGCTCGGATATCTGGTCAGGGATTTCGGACGCGATACCCTTGCGGCAAGAGATCTTACCGACAGGCTTGATCTTTTCTTTACCCTGGAACAGCAGAAATAAAATAATGGCTCTCGTGAACAGGAGCGGAAAGGGTTTCGTGAAAATATGCAGGTTTGCTGTCGTGTTGTTTGTGTTGGCAATGGCAGCATTGCGATTGCATGCACAGTTGCCCGACACCCTGCATACGGGGTCGGTCAGGTTGCTCTTCATCGGCGACATGATGGGACACGACACCCAGATTGCAGCAGCCTACGATCCCAAAACCGGCGAATATGACTATAATGAGGTATTCAGGTACATCAGCCCGATAATCTCCGATGCCGACATTGCCATTGCCAACCTGGAGGTAACTCTTGCCGGTGCTCCTTACAGGGGTTATCCCAGATTCAGTTCTCCGGCTGCCTTTGCAGCTGCCGCATCAGAGGCAGGCATTGACATAATGGTTACGGCAAACAATCATGCCATCGACCGTGGCCTGCCCGGCATTGACAGCACACTGTTCAGGCTCGACAGCATGGGAATTGCATCCACGGGCACCTATCGGAATGCCGCAGAGCGAAAGCTGAGGGTTCCTTTAATGATTGAGAGGAACGGAATAAGGCTGGCGCTGCTCAATTACACCTATGGAACCAATGGCATACAATTGCCACAACCGGCTGTCGTTGACCTTATTGACAGAAACACTATATCATCTGACATTCAGGCTGCAAGGGTGAAGCAGGCAGATGGTATTATCGTTTTCATCCACTGGGGAACCGAATATGACACATTGCCGGGAAAGGAACAAAAAGATATTGCAGGATGGCTGGCGGAGCAGGGTGTTGATCTGATTATAGGTTCACATTCCCACGTTATTCAACCAATGCTCCTTGAGGAAGATGAGACATCCGGGGATAGAAGGCTTATCGTATGGTCGCTGGGCAATTTTGTTTCGAACCAGAGAAACAGGAGGACGGATGGCGGAGCCATGGTGGCAGTGACCGTTTCCAAAAAGGATGGTCACCTTATGATCGATGAAGCCGGTTACATCCTTACATGGGTTTACACACCGGTTGAGGAAGGATTGAAGAGGTTTTACGTGCTCGCGGCAGCCAGGCATGAAAATGACAACCCGGTTCCCGGCGATATTGAATCAAAAAGGGCCATGTCCCTTTTTCTGAATGACTCAAGAAGGCTTCTTAATTGTAACAATAAGGGTGTCAAGGAAATACGATAAATATATGAATCAGTTTCTGCCTAAGATTATCGCTGTGATAATTGTTGCGGTCCTTTCCGTATCGATGCTTAACGCACAGGAAACCGACGAGCAGGCCCTGCTGAAACAACTGTTTTCCAACACCAGTTTCAGCGGTCAGTGGTTCCTGATTTACCAGTTAAGAGAAAACGACGGCGATTATTTCAACGAATTTTCACTGAGGAGGGGTTACATTACCTTCAACAAGAAGTTCAGCGACAATGTCTCGGTCAGGTTTACCCAGGACATAACCCTTGATGAGGAGGGCAGTGATGCCGGGAACATTGAGATGAGGCTGAAGTACTGCCTGTTGCACATCGACAATGGCTTTCTGCCATTGCTCAGGAACAGCTGGTGGGAGGTTGGACTCATAAACCGGCCCTGGTTCGGGTTTGAAGACAAGGTCAATGATTACCGGGTGCAGGGAGCCATGTACCTCGATAAATACAAGGTACTCTCATCTGCCGATTTCGGTGTATCCTTTTCAGGGCTTATAGGCGGGACGGTGAACAGTGATTACCGGGAAAGGGTAAGCAATTTCTTTCCGGGACTGTACGGCAGCTACTCGCTGGGCATTTATAACGGAGGGGGATACAATGCCATCGAGATGAACAGCAACAAGACCATTGAAGGAAGGCTTACCATCAGACCTTTAGGAAATACTCTGCCGGGGCTCCAGCTGAGCTACAGTTTTCTTTCCGGAAAGGGGAATACCCCTGACCTTCCCCATTTTCATTTCAACCATCTTTATCTCTCATGGCAGAGCAGGCCATTAATACTGGCCGGGCAGATCTACCAGGGTAAAGGTAACGGGGCAGGTTCCTTAAAAGATGAAGAGGGTAATTCATATGTCAACCACGGTTATTCACTGTTCGGTGAGTTGAAGATATTACCAACGAAATGGGCCCTGATGACCCGGATTGACAGGTACCTGACGGAAAATGAAGATGGATCACAATGTTCATCGGTGGTAACCGGCATCTGTTACAGGTTTCTGGAGAACAATAAGATACTACTCAACACCGATATTTCAAACAGGGACGGCGTAAGGACCAACATTTACGAGGCCGCAATTGAGATCAGGTTCTAGATTTTTACCGCTTAGCACGATTTTTGTTACATTTACCGAAATTAAAGGACGATGAAGAGGATTGTGTTGATTTTTGCGGCATTGATGACTGCAATGGCCGGTTATGCCCAGGGTGAGGACTGGATAGCTCTCACGAAATTCTATGACAGGCTGAACCGCGATATTTATTTTTCGGGTGAAAACGCTGTCAGGTATGAGAATATTGAGGGAACGCCATATCTTACTGACGAATTCAGAAAAGGCCTTCTCTACCTCAAATCGGGTGAGGTGTTTTCGGGAGACTACAGGCTGGACCTTTATGCCAACCAGATTGAATTCAGGAAGGAAGATGGTATTTATGTAATAGGGACTCGCGACAGTATTGCGAAACTCGACTTTGAAGACAACACCATCATGTATGTAAGGTATGAAGAAGATATAACCACAAAACAGGCTTTTTTCATTCTCATAGAAGGCGGATACTATTCTGCATTTATTCAGAAGAATATTTTGTTCCGCAATGCAACCCCTGCCAGGCCATACCAGGATGCCCCCCTGCCCGCCCGTTTTGAGCAGGGCACTGATTTATTTTATCTTGCAGAGAAAGACAACATTGCCGTGAAGATCGGTAGTAAAAAAGAGGCCATAACATTCTTTGGTGACCATGGGGATATTGCCAAACAGTTCATCGACAAAGAAAAGATCAATGTAAAGAAACCCTTTGATCTGGCCCGGCTTATCAGGCACATGAATGAAGTCGCTGAGAAATAGCTGATTGCGACCGACCGGAAATGGTTACTTAGCTTCCCTGAACAGCAGACGCACATCAGGATCGGGTATGATTTCGACAGGTTTGCCTGGCAGTTCTGACATCAATCTGACAGAACGGCTTTCAATGACTTCAGAGACCCTGCGACTGCCGCTATCGCACACAATTTCCAGTTCGAGGGGGAATTTGAAGATGTGATCCTGCATCTGGTTAACAGTTATCTCAATCCTGCCATCAGCAAGGACTATCCAGGAAATCTTTATGTCAGGTTGCCCGGGGACGTACAGCCATTGGTGAAAGAAATCGCCGAGTCTCTGTCCCGACACCTCTTCCATTACAGACATAAAGTCAGAGGTAAGGGCGTTGGAATTGTTGTACCTTGTATAGTAAAGCCTCAGGCCTGCAGTAAATGCCTCGTCACCGATCCGGTTACGAAGCATATGCAGAACCCATGCTCCCTTCTGGTATGAATTTGCACTCAGCAATCTCATCAGATCGGTGATGGTAGTATCAATCACCGGTGCAGGATTTCTCTCCGAGGCTCTCAGCACCCTTTCACGGGCTGACCTCATCTCCGATTTCATGCGTGTGGGGCCCTCCTTCATCTCCCAGTACATTGAGGTAAGGTATGTTGCGAATCCTTCACTGAGCCATATATGATGCCAGTCAGCTTCCGTGACCGAATTACCGAACCACTGGTGAGCTATTTCATGGGCAATCAATCCCTCCGACCTGCCGGTTCCTGTGACAGAGCTCTCGGAATAAAATATGGCACCTGCATTCTCAAGGCCACCGAACATGGTTTTTGACTGAACATTGGCAAGTTTCGGATAGGGATAAGGGCCTATCAGATCTGAGTAATACTGCATGGGATGAACTGCAAGTGCATAATCGGCAAAGCCCTCATTCCTGTTTTCGGGATAAACATAAGTCCAGACAGGAACTCCTGCGACTTCGCCAGCCTTCGATATTGCAAAGTCAGCAGCACCGAAGGTCGTAACTTTCAGGGGTATCGGAACATCCTCCCTCCAGTGGGTAGTCTTCATTCCCTCCGGCAGACTTTTCTCCTCAACCAGCGAACCATTGGAAACCACTGAGTAGTGTTCAGGTGCAGTAATGATGAATTCCACGGCAGCCTTATCGGAGGGATGGTCAACGCAGGGGAGGTAGTGGCTAGCCCTGTCGGGCCAGTGGTCGGCGAAGAATGAGCGTTTACCGAACCTGGTAGTCGAGATTACCAGACCATCGGCAGGCACCCCGGAGTATGCAATGGTCACAGTCATCTCCTCTCCTGCAGTACGGAGGGAGGAAAGCGGTATTGTTACCCTGTCGTTCCTGTGAACCCAGGAAGTTCTTCCTGAGCCGAGGGTGACTGAAGAAACTTTCATTCCCTTTCCGTCACTCCTTCTGCTCCTCAGATCAAACCCCACGGAATCTGTTAGGGCAAGCAGCCTAAGTGTAATGGTTGCCTGAGCACTGATAGTGTCGTAATTGTCACTTAGTGTCAGCCGGAATACATAGCGCAGGATATCAACATTATCATTCCGTCTGCTGTTGCCTTCTCCCCTCGCATAACCTGACAGCAGGAGAAGGAAAATAAAAGGGATAAGTTTTCTCATCAATGAATCCGTTTACATTTCAAAAGTAGTGAATTAGAATCTAATGATTATAAGCGGCGGCTGGGAAGAATCATATTGAACAACCTTTTAATCACCGGAGAGTTAATTGAAAGGAAAATGTTAGCTTTGCAGAAATATCACTGTGACATGGATTACGACTACAACACACAACGATCAAGGATGGCACTTCCCGAATACGGAAGGAATGTACAGAAGATGATAGAGCATATCAAGACCATTGAAGATCGTGATGAGCGTAACAGGGCTGCCAGGGCAATAATTCAGGTTATGGGAAACCTGAATCCCCATCTGCGCGATGTGGGTGACTTCAAGCATAAGCTCTGGGACCATCTTGCACTCATTTCAGACTTTGAGCTTGACATCGAAACTCCATACCCGAAACCTGAACGCTCAAAGTTTACAGAGAAGCCGAAGAGAGTACCCTATCACCAGGGGGCGATCAGGCATATGCACTATGGAAGGGTGATACAGGACATGATAGGAGCAGTCGCACTTATGGATGACAGTGAAGAGAAGAATGTTCTTATCAAAATGATCCTCAACCAGATGAAGAAATCCTACCTGACCTGGAACAAGGGACAGGTGTCGGATGAAGCCATAATACTTGACATGCTTGAGATGTCAGGTGGCAGCCTGAAGGTCCAGGAGGGCACAAAGCTTATGGAGGCCAGGGAGCTGGTACCACAGCAACAGAAGAAAAAATCACCAATGCCCGGAAAGAACAAGAAGAAGCAATTGAAGCCCCACAATAAGAACAAGCAGAAGAACAGATACTGAAATATGGGTACTTTTGTTGTTCAGGGAGGTAAAAGACTTAAGGGGGACATTGAGCCCCAGGGGGCAAAGAATGAGGTACTGCAGATAATTTGCGCCACGCTGCTTACATCCGATGAGGTAACCATCAGAAACATTCCCGACATTAGTGACGTAAGGAAGCTTATTGACCTCGTTGAGGCCATGGGTGTCGGAGTCACAAGACACTCATCCTCAGAAATTACTTTCAGGGCTGACAAGATAGATACGGACTCCCTCCGCTCGCGGGACTTCCAGGATACAAGTGTAAGTCTCAGGGGGTCGATCATGATTGTCGGGCCACTGCTGGCAAGGTTTGGATTTGCCTACATACCCAAGCCGGGGGGAGACAAGATAGGCCGGCGGCGTGTAGACACACATTTCATGGGATTTTCAAAGCTTGGTGCCCGTTTCAGTTACGATGCCGAAAGGGGTATCTACAGTGTTGAGGCCGATAAGCTTAAAGGTGCATATATGCATCTCGATGAAGCATCAGTGACCGGTACTGCCAACATAATTATGGCCGCAGTACTTGCTGAAGGAAGAACCACCATATACAACGCAGCCTGCGAGCCCTACATACAGCAGTTGTGCAGGATGCTGGTAACCATGGGGGCCAATATCACAGGTATCGGGTCGAACCTGCTATACATTGACGGGGTAAGGGAGCTTGGGGGGTGCACACATACCGTTCTGCCCGACATGATTGAGATAGGTTCATTCATTGGTATGGCCGCGCTCACATGTTCGGAGATAACCATTAAAAATGTATCGTTTGATAACCTGGGCATAATTCCCGATTCATTTGCCCGTCTGGGTATATGTCTGGAGCGTCGTGGTGATGATATATATATCCCGTCACAGGAGCATTATGAGATTGAGACCTTCATTGATGGTTCCATAATGACCATATCCGATGCCATATGGCCGGGTCTTACTCCCGATCTGCTGAGCGTTTTCCTGGTTACGGCCATCCAGGCCAAGGGAGCCGTTCTCATACACCAGAAGATGTTTGAAAGCAGGCTTTTTTTCGTTGACAAGCTTCTTGACATGGGTGCCCAGATAATACTATGTGATCCTCATCGTGCAACGGTCATTGGTCATGACAGGCATATTAGGCTCAGGGGAACCGTTATGACATCCCCCGACATCAGGGCGGGTGTTGCGCTGCTTATTGCAGCCATGTCGGCTGACGGAGAGAGCATAATTCACAACATTGAACAGATAGACAGAGGCTATCAGAATATTGACACCAGGCTGAATGCCCTGGGTGCATCAATTACCAGGCTATAAAAATCTGAAATATGTACACACGCCGGTTTTATGAGATTCCGAGGCTGAGCCTTGCTCCCCTCGAGACACCTGTTGAGCCTATGGAAAGGCTTGCTGCAGCACTGCCAGGTTCACCCGGCCTGCACATCAAGCGTGATGATTTCATCGGTCCGCTGGTATGGGGCAATAAGCTACGCAAGCTGGAGTATGTTTTAGCCAGGGCCACGCAAGAAGGGGCTGATACTATAATCACCTGTGGTGCTGTCCAGTCAAACCATGCGCGCACCACTGCCATGGTTGCCGGGCGACTGGGGCTGAAATGCATACTGGTTCTCAACGGGGAGGAGCCATCAGTGCCTGAACGCAACTACAGGATCAGCAAGATGATGGGAGCCACGATAAAGCTTGTGCCGGAAAGAAAAGACCGTGAACCCGGCATGATTGAGGCAGCAGAGGAGGTAAAATCGAAGGGGGGTGTTCCCTTCCTGGTACCGCTCGGCGCATCCGATGCCAATGGCACCCCCGGGTTTGTGCAGGCCATGTTCGAGCTTAAATCACAGCAGGAAAAACTGGGATTCAGGTTCAGCCATATCGTTGTATCAACATCCTCGGGAGGAACCCAGGGCGGCCTGGAGGCAGGGAAGAGGATAGCAGGGCTTCACGATATCAAGATAATAGGAATAAGCGCAGACGACAGCAGTTCAGAAATAGGTGAGAAGGTAATGGCTGCCTCCAACCCGATTCTTGATTTTATCGGTATTCCTCACCTCATGATGGAGGACCTGACCATTGATGACCGGTTTACAGGGCCGGGGTATGGGATACCCTCACCTGAATCGGAGAGGGCCTTTGATCTGTTCCTCAGGCATGAGGGCATTCTGCTCGACCCTACATACACAGGGAAAGCTGCAGCCGGCCTGATAGCTCTTATTGAAGAGGGAAGGTTCACAAAGAGTGACCGGGTGCTTTTCTGGCATACCGGCGGACTGGTAAACCTGTTCTGAAAATTTCAGCCCATGAAACTGAGGAAGATAGAAACCCCGGATGCCCCTATACCGAAGGGTCATTATTCCCAGGCTGTTGCAGCGGGTGAATTTCTTTTTATTTCGGGGCAGTTGCCTGTGGTTCCCGGAAACGGAGAAAGGATAACCGGGGATATCCGTCTGCAGGCGTTGCAGGTATTCAGGAACATTGCGGCAATAGCTGAAGCTGCGGGCAGCTCAACGGACAAAATAGTAAAGGTTACCATTTATGTATCAGATATGGAGCACTGGTCAGCGGTTAATGAAGTATTTGCCGGATTCTTCGGCGACCATAAGCCGGCCAGGGCAATAGTGCCGGTGAAAGAGCTCCATTACGGATTTGGGATTGAAGCCGATGCGATATCGGTCCTTTAAGATTACTATTGTCAGGCCAATTTCACAATATGATTATGCCAATTTGTCAATGATTGCGCAATGGCAGACTATTTGAGTAGAACAAAGTCACATTAAGGAAACACTTTTGGCATGGCGAAGAAGAAACACCCGGAAGGCAGGCAGGTTAAGTCAGACCACGAATACAGAGCTGAGGATTCATCAGGCAATATCAATCAGCCGGATGCAGTAGTTGATGAAGAAAAATGGGCCACCGATGGCAGCCAGGTGAAGGATGAAACAGTCGGTGGAGGGGCTGATACTGTCAACGAGACACCTGTCGAACTGGAATTGCAGGAAAAATTGGCAGAGATGCAGGATAAATATCTTCGACTCTCGGCCGAATTTGACAACTACCGGAAGAGGACTCTGAAGGAAAAGATTGACCTTACCAAGACAGCTGCTGAATCGGTCCTGATAAAGTTGTTGCCTGTACTCGATGATTTTGAAAGAGGTCTGAAGGTAATGGAGACGGCCACTGACTGTAGTGCCCTGAAGCAGGGAATAGACCTTATCTACTCGAAATTCAGGAATTTCCTTGACCAGAACGGTGTGAAGGAGATTGATGCCATAAACAATGATTTTGACGTTAACCTTCATGACGCGGTAACGAAGGTTCCTGTGCCGGAAAAGGATCTCAGTGGCAAGGTGGTTGATGTCATCCAAAAAGGTTACCTTCTGAATGATAAGGTTATAAGGTTCAGTAAGGTGGTAGTTGGTGAATGACCTAAGACTGGTTCAGGATGGAGAAGAGAGACTATTACGAGGTTCTGGGCGTATCGAAAAACGCGACGAAAGATGAAATCAAAAAGGCCTACAGAAAACAGGCTCTCAAGTATCATCCTGACAAAAATCCGGGCAACAGGGAAGCTGAGGAGAAATTCAAGGAGGCTGCAGAGGCCTACGAAGTTCTCAGCAATGATGAAAAGAGGTCGAAGTATGACCGTTTCGGGCACGCCGGATTAGGAGGAGCAGGTGGTTTCTCAGGTGGAGGGATGACGATGGAGGATATCTTCGCCTCTTTCGGGGACATATTCGGCGATGCCTTTGGGGGCTTAGGTGGCTTCGGAGG
>JAVEWX010000115.1:0-9834 GCA_034004335.1 Bacteroidales bacterium
CTGGGTCGACCTGTCGGCACTGGTAAACGACCCCGATCCCGACCCCGGGAATGAGATACAGGACCTTGAGCTGATCGGGCAACATACGCTCAGGATAACCGGCAACAGCGATGCCAACCCCATTGACCTTACCCGCTATGACCAGCGGCTGCTATGGAATACCCTTACCAGGAAGCTGGTGATTACCAACTCAACCGACACCATCGACCTTTCAAGGATTCTGAGCTTTAATCCTGCCGACAGTAAGCTGACCATATCTGGTGGCAACACCATCGACCTGAGTTCACTGGTTAACGATGCCGATGCCGACCCGACGAATGAGCTGATCAGCTCTGTCTCCCTGCAGGGCTCCGAACTGGTCATCACCGAAGGAGGCAGTGAAAAACGAGTCGACTTCAGCAGCAACATGGTAGCTTTCAGGGCAAAGAAGACCACTTCAACACCTGCTCCCATCAATGAATACTCTGCATTGGCACAGTTCACCCCCGAATATTCAGTCGGAAGCGGCTTTGACCCTTCCACCGGAGTTTTCACCACCCCCGTTACGGGCATCTATACCTTCAATGTGAGTTACTTTGCCGACGGAACAGGTTCGGGAAGAAACCTTACCCTCTTCCTGAATTCGGAACCCTATGAAAATATTGCCTTAGACATTTCTACCTTAACGACCGTTTTGGTGCGCTCCGTCACCATGATGCTGGATGAAGGGGATGTTGTTAACCTGGCGATTCATACAGGACTTTCCACCCAGACGGGCACAGCAACCTTCTCCGGTTTCCGGGTATATTAGAATACCCCCGCTTATCTTCGTCACCAGCGCGACAAGATTATTCAGGAGAAACCTCTGTCTATTGGCATTCAACCTCCCGCCCTTCGGTACTGGAAATACTCTGCTGGGGTTTTGTCACCGATCACCGGTCACCGATTACCGATTACCGATTACCATTTCATTTCCTGTACTTGTCCATCAGCTCCCTGTTGAGGTCGAGGGGAGGGGTGGCATCTGCTGGGAGGAATGACTTGTAGGGATGTGATTTGGAATAATCCTCAAACTCCTTTCTTATAGCTGCCAGCATATCGGGTTTCGTCATCAGGTCGAGGGCTGTGGCTGCCATCACCTTGGCTCCGGCATTCAGCCCCTTCCAGGCTGCAGTACCATGATATGATGCCACGGCCGACCAGTGATGACCGATAGCGCCGGGCACTCCCCCGGGGAAAGTAACGGTAGCCGTGGGTGCAATAAGGGTTACCTCGCCAACGTCGGATGACCCTCCTCCTACCTCCACTGTTGATGGCGCCCGAAGCTGACTCACCCTGACAGGGTAACCAGACTCCCTGGCACCCAGCTCTTTCTGCAGGGCCCTGGCGAAGGCATTCTCCTCCTCTGTCCATTGAGGCATACCAACCAGCTCAATGTTGCGCTGGAGCAGCTCAGCCATCCCCCTGTTGGCATGGCGCTGATGAACCCCCGTCAGCACCCTTATGTCGGCAAGTTCGGTACCGGTAGCCAGTGCGGCGCCCCTGGCACAGTCAACAACGCGTTTGTACATATCCTCCACGCGGGCATCAGTGTTCCTCACATAATACCATACCGTAGCCCTGTCGGGAACAACGTTGGGAGCCTCTCCCCCCTCGGTAATCACATAATGCATCCGCTGTGTATAGTGCAGGTGTTCGCGCAGGTAATTGGTGGCTACGTTCATTATTTCAACAGCATCGAGGGCACTGCGTGCCGACCAGGGTGAACCGGCCGAATGGGCCGTCACGCCCCTGAAGGTGAACATCACCGATATAACGGCATTGCCATTCACACCGTAAGAGGTAGCAAATCCCGATGAGGAATGGTTGTCAATCACGGCATCCACATCGTTGAAAAGGCCTTCCCTTACCATGTAGGGTCTGCTTATTATGGTCTCCTCGGCGGGTGAGCCAAAGAACTTGATTGTACCGCTTAACCTGCTCTCCTGCATGCTCCTCTTTACCGCAATGGCTGCCGCTATGCCTGCTGTGCCCATCATATTGTGCCCGCAACCGTGCCCCGGTGCGCCGTCAATAATGGGGTCCTGCCGGGGAACCCCCGGTTTCTGTGAGAGCATGGGAAGGGCATCAAATTCTCCGAGTATTCCGATGACTGGTTTTCCCGATCCCCATGTAGCCACAAAACAGGTAGGCATCCCCGCCATACCTCTCTCTACCCTGAAGCCCTCTTCTTCAAGTGTCCGGGCCAGCAGTTCTGCCGACCTGAACTCCTGCATTCCCAGTTCGGCAAACGACCAGATGGAATCGGATATTATGCCGAATTTAGTCACCGTCTCTTTCCGGGAGAGATAATCGAGGGCACTGTTCTTTGCCCTGTAGGTATCTGCTTTCCCAAGCCATCCGGAGGCTGCAGTGTCCTGCGCCAGCATGTTCAGACTTAATACCGGCAGAAAAAAGATTGCCATGCCGGCAACCAGGAAGTATCTTCTCTTATTCATATGACAGGTTGTTTGGTTAGTAGTGATGACAACAAATCTAATGAAAGAAACGGAGTTTAAGGCAGCGTAGAGGCATGTTTTTGAATATCCCGGCGCGCTGAACCCTGAACCGAGCCGCAGGCGAGCTCACCGGAGGCCTAGCCGAAGGTAAACCATGAACGAAGAACGAAGAACAAAAAACACGGAACACGGAACACCTCCTACGCCTTTTACGCCTCCTACGCCATTACGCCATTACGCCATTACGCCATTATTACTACCTTTGCAAAAAATCAAACAGGTCACATGCACATCAGTCTAATCGACATCCTGGCCACCTTCATGGTAATGTTCGCCATCATCGACATCCCGGGATCAATACCTATCATCCTCGACCTGAAGGCCAAAACAGGCGATGTTGAACCGATGAAAGTCACACTGGTCTCTTTCGGGATATTCCTTGTATTTCTGTTCACGGGCGACAAGCTGCTGGGACTATTCGGAGTCGACATCTCATCCTTCGCAATCGCAGGTTCCTTCATCATTCTCCTTATTGGAATGGAAATGGTTCTGGGGATTGAGTTGTTCAAACATGAATCTGCCGGCGGTGGCTCAGTGGTTCCCATTGCCTTTCCGCTCATAGCCGGGGCAGGATCGATTACCACGCTGCTGTCGCTGAAGGCCGATTACCATACCATTAATATATTACTGGGGCTCCTGCTGAATATGATCATAGTCTACCTTGTCCTTCGGCTGACATCCTTCTTTGAAAGGATACTGGGACCAGCCGGACTCCACATATTGAAGAAAATGTTCGGTATTATTCTCCTGGCAATAGCCATAAGGCTGTTCCTGAACAACACCGGAATAGTCCTGCCCAATGCCAGGTGAGATAACCATATACACTGATGGCGCCGCCAGTGGCAATCCGGGACCGGGAGGCTATGGCATCATTCTCAAATCCGGCAAACACTACCTCGAAAAATCGGGGGGCTTTTCACTCACCACCAATAACCGCATGGAACTGCTGGCGGTGATCATTGCACTCGAGTCGCTCAGGATCCCCGGGAGCAGGGCCACTGTATATACCGACTCACGATATGTATCCGATGCTGTAACGCAAGGTTGGGTTTTCAACTGGGAGTCGAAGGGTTTTAAAAAGAAGAAGAATCCCGACCTCTGGAGAAGGTTCCTGGAGGTCTACCGTAAGCATACGGTGAAATTCGTCTGGGTGAAGGGACACTCCGACATACCGGAAAACGAAAGATGTGACCGGCTTGCTGTTGAAGCGTCGCAGCGACCCGGACTTCCGGTTGATGAAGGATATGCCTCCGACAGCAGAAGTGATGACATCCTCACTTTTTAAGGATTGACTTTCTTGCTTTTAACCGAAATTAACCCCATTTTTGTTTGTAAATCGACTGCGCAATGGAGAAATTATTCATCCCGGCCACCCAGACATCCCCCGAAATATGCTTTGACCCGGAAACCTGGGAGTTCCATATACTCGGCAAATCGGCTCCTGAAGATGTTCGCAGCCTCTACTATCCGGTAATTGAATGGACAACCCGGCTGGTCAATACTCTCCTGCTGAATCCCGGCCTGACAGGAGGGAAAGGTATAAGACTTGAGGTGAACCTCACCTATTTCAACTCATCATCAGGTAAATTCCTGCACGATATATTCACCGAACTCGCACGCTTCAGGCAGAAGGGCGGCAAAATTGATGTGGTCTGGTACTACGACAGTGAAGATACCGATATGTATGAGGCCGGAGTGGACATGGCATCGCTTGCAGAGATGGAATTCACCTTCATGCCGAAATGAATACCACATGCCCAAACAACCAGAACTATACAGTTACCTCGACTCCCTTGGAATAACATTCGAATACCACGAACACCCGCCCGTCCCTACCATTGAGGCAGCCCTTGAGCATTGGAAGGACCTCGACTCGGGCCTGTGCAAAAATATTTTTTTCAGGAACCACAAGGGAAACCGCCATTACCTGGTCATTCTCGAACACAGCCGCCAGCTAATCATACACGACCTTGAAAAAAGACTCCGCCAGGGAAAACTCTCATTCGCATCCGATGAAAGACTGAAAAAATGGCTCGGGCTGGAACCCGGGGCCGTCTCTCCGTTTGGCCTTATAAACGATACAGAAAGGCATGTCTACCTGTTCATCGACAGGGAACTTCTTAGCTATGAAAGACTGGCCTTCCATCCGAATGTAAACACCGCCACCCTGGTTATCCGGACTTCCGATCTGATCCGATTCCTCGACGCCCGTGGCAACGGCTACGAGTTCCTGCCTCTCTACGACTGACCTGCCGCCTTCCGTTTTTCTGGCATCATCACCTCTGACCCGACTCTCTTTAAGGGCATCCCGGAGCTGCCAGATATAAGTATTCTGCTCCTATATGATTGTCTGTCTGACTTTTAATATATGCCCGTAATCTGTTTTTTCAACTCTGTCTGCAACGTTCCGGGAGGTTCGCCGAAATGAAGATTCCTCTTACACAGCCCTGGTCAAATTCTCATACCGGTTCGGGTTGAATTAGATCATAAACCCATAAAGATCAACGCTGAATTTAAGGATCCGAAAAAAAAAGGGGAAGAAATTTCCCCTTTTTTGCATCATTTGCATCAGGTTATCCGTCTTTACCCGGGTTATATGAATAACCAGAACCTGATTATGTATATTCGTATTTTATTTTGAACCTGTACGTTAAGATCCTGATCCCCCGGTGATAGCATCCGTAACCTGCAACAACGAACAAACCTGCAAATGAAAGGAATCTTATTACTTATCATGGCAGCCTGTCTGCCTTTTATAACAGGCATATCACAGACGCCTGAAAAAAAGAGATACAGGGCCACCGAAATCGTCACCCCTCCACAGATTGATGGTTTACTTAATGACGAAGCCTGGAAGGCAGGTGAATGGATTGATGACTTCACCCAGTTTGAGCCCTATAACGGACGGGCAGCATCGCAGCGGACAGAATTCAAGATATTATTCGATGTCAACAACATATACGTGGCTATAAATGCCTTCGACACTGCTCCCGACAGCATTGTGAAGCGACTTACACGACGCGACGATGCCGACGGTGATATGGTAGGAATCGCATTCGACAGCTATTGCGACCTGAGAACGGCATTTGTATTCGGGATCAGCGCCGGAGGAGTCAAGTTCGACCAGGTAATGATCAATAACGGAGAAAATGAGGATGCAACATGGGATCCGAACTGGTGGGGCAGGGTATCGATAAATGATGGCGGATGGGTGGCCGAGATGAAGATCCCGTTCAGCCAGCTCCGCTTTGAGAAGACTTCTAACGGCGCCTGGGGATTTGAGGTTTTCAGGCAGTTGTACCGCTACAATGAGATGAGTTTCTGGCAACATATCCCCAAAGACGCACCCGGACTGGTTCATCTTTTCGGTGAGATTGAGGGATTTGAAAACATCAAACCCAGGAAAATATTCGACCTGACTCCCTACGGAGTGGCATCGGCCGACAAATACCGGGCCGTACCAGGTAATCCTTTTGCTACGGGAAAGGATTACAGGTTCAACGGCGGCCTTGATGCCAAAATCGGTGTTACCAACAACATGACCCTCGACCTTACTATCAATCCCGATTTCGGGCAGGTTGAAGCCGACCCGTCGGAGGTTAACCTGACAGCTTATGAGACCTTCTTTGAAGAGAAAAGGCCATTTTTCGTTGAAGGCAATAATATAACGAACTTTTCTGTAGGAATAGGCGACGGCGGTATCGGCAATGACAACTTGTTCTATTCCAGGCGTATGGGCCGCAGGCCGCAGGGGTATCCCTCACTTGAACCAGGTGAATTCACAAACCTGCCACAAACCACAACAATCCTGAGCGCCGCAAAGCTGACAGGCAAAACCAAAAACGGACTTTCCCTGGGGTTCATTGAGACTATTACGGCTGAGGAGAAAGCCGAAATTGACAATGAAGGGACCAGGTCATTTCAGACTGTTGAACCACTGACAAACTATTTCGTGGGAAGGATACAGAAAGACAACAATGAAGGCAATACAATTATTGGCGGTATGTTTACCTCGGTAAACAGGGACCTGAAACCCAATATGGAAAGCCTGCTTCATAAATCAGCCTACTCAGGAGGTGTCGACTTCACGCAATACTTCAGGGATAAAACATGGATGGTCAACGTCAACGCGGCAGTAAGCCGGGTGAACGGTTCAGAACCCTCTATTATCAGAACCCAGCGATCCTCGGCACGTTATTTCCAGAGACCCGGCGCCGGCCATATTGAAGTTGATTCTTCACGTACATCACTTACCGGTACGGGCGGGCGGATGCAGGTTGTCAGGTCGGGCAACAGCCACTGGAGTTTCATGGGTGCAGTTGTATGGAAATCCCCGCAGTTTGAGGTAAATGACATTGGATACCAGCGTGAGGCGGACAATATAATAGAGGTTGCCTATGTGGGGTACAGGCAGTGGGAACCCAAAGGATTCTACCGGGATTACAGTATCGGCTTCAACCAGTATTCGGCCTGGACATTCGGAGGGGAGCATACGGTTGATGGGCTGAACCTTAACGGAAACATTACCTTCAGGAATTTCTGGAATTTCAACGGAGGTATTGAAGCCAACTTGAATTATTCATCGAATGCGATTCTCAGGGGTGGCCCTATGATGAACCTGCCTGCTTCGATCAACTCATGGTATAATGCCGGCACCGACAGCCGTAAAAAACTCGTTTTGCGTGTCAACGGTGGTTATAACAAAGGCTTCAGCAACAGCTCATCATCATCCAGAATAGGAGGTACCTTGGCATGGAAACCTGTCAATACACTCGCTGTAAGGCTTAGTCCCTCATTTAATACCTCCGGCAATCAGCTTCAATATGTAGGTCGCAGGTCGTTTGACGGAAAGGACAGATACATTTTCGCAACCCTTGAACAGAAGGTGCTTAGCATGTCAATGCGTATAGACTTTAACTTCACTCCCGACCTTACCCTTCAGTACTGGGGACAGCCATTCATTGCCTCCGGCACCTACAAGGGTTTCAAGAGAATAACCAATCCGGTTGCAGCTGAATACAACGACCGCTTTGAGCTGTTTCCCGACTCGCGCATCGAACTGATAGACAACTCATACTATGAAGTTGACGAGGATGGGAGTGGCACGGTTGACTATTCATTCGGGAACCCCGATTTCAATGTCCAGGAGTTCCTTTCAAACCTGGTCATCAGATGGGAGTACAATCCCGGCTCATCGGTCTACCTCGTCTGGAGCCAGACTCGTTCCAACTTTGACTCTGAGAGTATGTTTGCCCCCGCTGAAAACCTCGATGCCCTCTTTGGCGTGAAGCCATATAACGTATTCCTCATCAAGTTCAGTTACCGGTTCGGTATTAAATGAGTACCGGTTTCAGGTTTCAGGTCCCAGGTTCCCGATCATTGTAAAATATCTATCTTAGCGGCGGAACAAAACCTGAATATGATGAGATTAAGCATTCTGCTTCTTATTGTGCCGTTGATGCTGGCCTTTAAATCGGATAAGCCTGCTTATGTAATCCACACGGCAGCCGGGAAAAAGATTGGCTATGCAAAAATGGTTAAGGAGTTGCTGGATTATGATGTAATCTTCTTTGGCGAGCTGCATAATGACCCTATTGCACACTGGCTGCAGTTTGAGCTTGCCTCATCATTTTATGAGGCCCGGGGTGCATCGTTGAAGCTGGGGGCCGAGATGTTTGAAACAGACAACCAGCTACTGCTTGATGAGTATCTAAGCGGAACGATAAGGGAAACCAATTTCGAAGCAGAGGCTAAGCTATGGAGCAACTACAAGACTGACTACAAGCCGCTGCTCACATTCGCAAAAGATAAAAACCTAAGGTATATAGCCACCAATGTCCCGCGCAGATATGCGGCCATGGTCTCTGCGGGAGGTTTTGAAGCCCTGGAAAAGCTCTCCGGTGAAGCACTGTCATACATTGCTCCCATGCCCTTCGATTACGATCCTGAACTGAAATGTTACAAGGATATGCTTTCAATGGGCGGTGGAGCAATGGGGGCCCACGTTAACGCCAACCTGCCCAGGGCACAGGCGCTGAAGGATGTAACCATGGCCTGGGCCATCGCCGAGAGCCACGGCACCGGAGATATCTTCCTTCACCTTAACGGCAGCTACCATTCGAACAGGCATGAGGGTATTGTCTGGTACCTGCAGCGTTACAGGCCCGAACTGAGGATAGCAGTAATAAATCTTGTGCTGGAGAATGATCCTGACCTGCTTTCTGAGGAGAACAGAGGAACTGCCGACTTCATAATAGCAGTGCCTGCTTCGATGACCCGGACCTATTAGCGGGAACCTGCGATGGTTATTTAATCGCCCTTCAGTCTTTGAGACCCGATAAAAATTTCCTGAACTCCCCGGAGGTACGTACCGGGGTAACACATTTTATGCGTTTGATTCCCGGAATGGTCACGAAGGTCCCCCCGGTGACTATTCGTGTTCCCGGAAGGGCAGCCATAAGCTGCTGAAGATATCTCACCGGATCGGGGGGCAGGGCTGTTGCAGCGCCTGTAACAATTATATCGGGGTTCCACGATTCCGATATTTCGATTACTGAGGTCAGGGGTGTCATCTGGCCGAGATAAATTACCTCGTTGCCTTCCATCGCCGCTATGTAAGTGAAGAGCAGCAGTGGAAGCTCATGCATCTCATTTTCAGGAAGGTACAGCAGTATTCTTCTTGGCCGG
The DNA here is from genome assembly GCA_034004335.1 of Bacteroidales bacterium. Taxonomy (GTDB): domain Bacteria; phylum Bacteroidota; class Bacteroidia; order Bacteroidales; family VadinHA17; genus SLNP01. Next base: position 9,225 of record JAVEWX010000115.1, read on the forward strand.
GTAGCTTTCACCGGTTCCATCGTCTCGATGGCTTTTATAAGTATGTTCCTGAAAATGCCGGTCACGAAGTGCTCATAACCCGGACTGATGGTTTCTGTCTGCCACATGAGTCCCACCCTCTTCATGAAGGGAAAGACAACATCAGTATAGGTGGCTTCCAGTCCCCTGAGTGCTGCCGACCGGTCGAGTATTCCGGCAACTGATTTCCGGTCGAGGGCTGTCATGGCAAGGATCAGGGATTCAATCTCTGAGGCTGTCATGTCACCTGAAATCATTATAGCGGCTACTCTGGAATTGATCTGATCATCGGTCATAGCGGCTATCTTCGAAATTTTGAGTCCGCTGCCATTAAGAATGGCTACGTTAATGATCCGTCTCAGGTCGGCACCCGAGTACCTCCTCCTGTTGGTATCGGTACGAAAGGGTTTAATGATATTGTACCGGCGCTCCCATATTCTGATAGTATGGGCTTTGATGCCTGACAATTGTTCGAGGTCCTTAATTGTAAACTGTTTCATTTTCGACTGTGTCGGAAATATAAAATTAGAATAATTTCACGATCCGTTCACATTTCCAACCTGAAAGATGGACCTTTGGCTTTAAATTTGAG
>JAVEWX010000116.1:0-9823 GCA_034004335.1 Bacteroidales bacterium
CGGTTCTCCCGGTTGAGGTTCCCCCGTGATGCCGCTCTCGCTTCTCACAACCACGGCTCCCTCGAAGCCGCTGGTCTTTGTTATTCTGCCTATCGTCCTCATTCTCCGGCGGCAGGGGGTTTTTCAAAAGTTTTATTCTGCCTTTTCTGCACTCTCTTCTCCGGCTTCGGCTGCGGGAGCCTCGCCATCGGTCTGTGCTGCAGTCTCTTCTGCTGCTTCAGCCACAGCTGCTTCAGCTGCCTCGCTGGCAACCTCTTCTGCAACAGCTTCAGGAGCCTCGGCTGCTGCTGCGGCCTTCGCGGCTGCCTCTGCCTCAGCGGCAAGCGCTGCGGCCTTCTTCGCCAGCTCGGCGGCCCTTGCTTCCTTGACTGCCTTCTCGGCATCAAGCTTCTTCTTACGAAGCTCTTCTCCTATCTTCTCAAGGCCTGCCTTCTTAAGCTCGATCTTCTCTTCCTTGCCTTTCAGCCATTCATTAAAGCGGCGGTCGGCCTCAGCTTCGTCAAAAGCACCTTTCTTTACACCTTCAAGGAGGTGTTTCTTCATCATGACACCCTTGTACTGAAGGATTGCCCTGCATGTGTCCGTGGGTTGCGCACCTTTCTGCAGCCATCCCAGTGCCTTCTCGAAATTGATGTCGATAGTTGCCGGGTCAGTGATCGGGTTGTAAATTCCGATCTTCTCAATGAATCTGCCATCACGTGGCGACCTGCTATCTGCTACCACCACGTGGTAGTAGGCCTGCTTCTTGCGGCCTTTCCTAGCTAATCTGATTTTTACTGACATTTAAAGAATTAATTTGTTGTTACTCTTTTTAAACGAGGGTGCAAATATACAAGTAAATTTTTTACCTGCCGACGTTTATGTACATTAAAATTCACCTCACACAGTCTGATTATGGTTTTTGAGCGCTGTTTTCGCCTGGCTGTTAAATCCGTTACTATATAGTTACCTGCGGGCCAGCCGGCGCCGGAAATTGTTATTCTGAAAGTTCACAAGAAAAGGGTGTCCTTGCGAGACACCCTCTGATAATTGTTCGTCAGATATTATTAACGTATTGTCCAGGTTGTATTAAACACATCCCAGCAATATACGTAGTCATCAAGAACGATTGCCATCCTGTTAATCTGGATCACTCCGTTGTCAGTGAATGTGCCTGTCATGCTGATTCCCTTTGCTTCATCAAGGAATGAGGCATCAGTATAATTACCGGCATCCCTGATTATATCATCCGTAGCATAATAGACTGATCCGGCAAACGGGCCACCATAGGCCTCATAAATATTACCAAGGTCCTGACCTGACTCTATTGTGACAATCTTGTCGTCCATATTGAATTTAAGAATCACAGCTTCGGTTCCAAATGAAATACCGGTAGCCTTCAGTTCAAGCTGATTATCTCCTTCAACTGTGGTTACAGTCCATAATTCATCATTGATTCCGGGCACGAAAGTACTGATTGCCTCCACATCATAAGTTCCTATCCATGTTGTGAGGGGATGTTCATCCTCCAGTATTGTCACCAGGATTGAATTTTGTGCAGCAACCGGGTAATTTTTGCTGTTACCTGCAATTGATACTTTAAACTGTTTATTGCCTGTGAATTTATCATCATTGGCTGGTATTACAGACACTGATGCAGTACCAACAGGAAGGTTGATATTCTTTGTTGACAGTGTAAAGTCGGTGCCTTCCACTGCAGGATTATCAATGCCGTCAACGGAAACCTGCAGTGTGACATCGGTAGCCTCGGTACCGGTGACACCGCCGAGATATATTGTAAATTCTCCTTCGGCATCCTCATTCAACGTGAGGACGGCTGTGTTCAAGCCGACAATGATGTTTGATTCATCATATATTACCGGATAGCTATCGTCGCAGGAAGTCATCATAAGGATGGCTACTCCGAAAATGAACAATTTTGAAAATATCTTTTTCATCTCTTTCTGGTTTAGAGTTAATAACCCGGGTTTTGTTGGCAGTTGACATTGGCGTCAATTTCTGCCTGTGGTATAGGCATGGCCCATAGGTAGTTGACAATTGCCGAGCCACCCGGGGTGAATATTACATTCTTATTTACCAGTCCGGTAAAATCTGTCCTTGAAAGTGAACGTCCGGTACGTGCAAGGTCAAAGAGTTCGTTTCCTTCGAAGCAAAGTTCCCTTCTTCTTTCAGCGTATATGTCATTGAGGGTCACAGAAGATGCAGCAGCAAGACCACGATGTGTGCGGACAGCATTAAAATCGTTCAGGGCTGTAGCACCAGGGACAGAGGCATCCTCGAGCAGAGCTTCAGCACGAATGAGATACATCTCGGCAAGTCTCAGAACAGGTGTATTATATTCCCTTATTGAACCATTGCGTCCCGGATATTTCAGGCTCCAGTATTCACCCGGATAATCTTCAGGTTCGAGATAAAGATCAGCGCGAACATCACCTGCCTCATACAGGTTGATCAGGTCCATGGATGCTGCACAGTCACCGTATCCTTCCGGATTTACCAAATAGCTTATGGCCTCCCAGTAACCATGCGAAGTGTTCGGCTCTGAGCCATCTACCTGGAAAATGATTTCAGCGCCCGGTCCGCCACTGCCCCAGTAACCATCATTATCCCATGTGGTATAATCCTCGGGGCTGAAGAGTTCAAAACCGGGGGCTCCGATAACATCGGTGGCCAGGGTTGCAGCCTCCTGCCAGTTCTCCATATAGAGGTGGACTTTAGCAAGGAGTGCCTGTGCGGCCACTTTAGTTGCCCAGGCGCCATCATCTCCTCTCGGACTGGTAACGGGAAGAAGCTCTATAGCATCTTCAAGGTCTGTAACTACCCTTTCATAGGTCTCGCCAACGGTATTACGGGAAGGATAACCTTCCTCTGTCACCAGAACGACAGGCACACCGGGATTGCTGACACCTGCTGAATAAGGCTGGCAGTACATGCGTGCCAGGTCAAAGTATGACAATCCCCTCAGGAAAAGGCATTCTCCCTTCAGCAGATCGATGTCAGTCTGTTCGATTCCAGCTTGCCCGAAACCACCATCAATAACCTCTATTACGTTATTTGCCTTCGCTATGGTTGAATATGCCACCGACCAAAGCCCGGAGGTTGCACCCGGCCTGTTGTTCCATAAGTATTCGTCAGTATAGCGACCCGAAACAACAGAGCCTCTTTTTGCGTTACCCCCTTTCATGTCAGCAGTAACTATAAATCCGGCACCGTACCATTCTGTAGAACACAACTGCGAGTAAGCACCGCCGGTTGCATTGTTGAGTCCGTCAAATGTGGAAAGAGTCTCTTTGTTCAATTGTGATAACCGGGGTTCTTTCACAAGAAAATCTTCGCATGCTGTGGTAAACAGAACCAGAATGATTACCAGGAATATTGTATAACTTCTCGTTTTCATATCATCATCGTTTTAATGATTAAAATGATACCTCAATCCCACCAATGATCTTCTTTGTCTGAGGGTAGATACCTGAGCCGCTGCCTTCAACCCCTCTTTCGGGATCCCAGAAATCTACCTTATGGAAAGTGTAAAGGTTAACAGCAGCTGCATAAATCCTCAGGTTTTGCATTTTCATCCTGGCAGTGACTGCCTTGGGGAGAGAATAGGAAAGGGTAAGGTTCTTAACCCTTAAATAAGATCCGTCGTATAACCAGCGTGTGCTGAGAGAACTGCTGGAAGCCGATACGTTATTTGCTACCGGTTTGGGGTTGCGTGCAATCTGACCAGGAGTTGTCCAGTAATCAAGCTGAGTATTGCCATAGTTGTTTGGCCAGCTGAAACCATCAGAATTGGCATACCTGTTCTCGGTCAGGCAGATGAGGTTGCCATATTTATATTCAAAGTTTACATCCAGGGTCAGATCCTTGTAAGAGACTGCGGTATTGAAGCCTCCCGTCAGCTTGGGTTCAGGAGAGCCGGCAATGATTCTTCTTGCTTCCGAATACTTGTTGGTCAACTCTCCATCTTCATTGTACCACATTGCGTCACCATTGGCAGGGTTAACGCCGGCATAGTCAAACAGATAGAAGCTGTAGAGCCGTTCTCCGACCTTATGTAAAAGAAGGGTGTTTGATGTCGGCACAAACTGCTCATCTTTCCCAAGATCAAGTATTTCACTTTTATTATGGGAGAGATTGAAGCCTGCATTCCATTTGAAATCATTACCGGAGATAATAGAGCCGTCTATCAGAAACTCAAATCCTGCGTTCCTTATGGAACCGATATTCGACTTGATGGACGGGAAACCTGATGTGAGTGATAACGGATAGTCAAGAAGCATATCAGTGGTCTTTCTTGAGTATACATCAAATGATCCGGTAATTCTGTCGAATAATGCAAAATCAAAACCGGCATTGTATTCACTGTTGTTTTCCCAACCCAATTCCGGGTTAGCCGGTTGTACCGGAACCATTACTGAGATGGCATTGTATTCTGCAGGACGGTATAAACCAAACTGTTCATAGTCGCCAATATTAAAGTTGCCGCTTATACCATAACTGCCCCTGAGCTTGAGCATATTGACAAAACTGATGTCTTCCATAAAAGCTTCATTATGGATGTTCCATGAGGCACCCAGCGACCAGAAGGTACCCCACCTGTTTTTTTCACCGAAACGCGATGAACCATCTGATCTCAGGCTGGCCTGCAGATAATACTTACTGTCAAAATTGTAATACATGACGCCAAAGAAAGACAGTATGGAGTAGGCTGATTCAAAATAGTCAGCATCGTCATCCTCGGCAGTTGCAGTATTTGGGAAGGGTATATCAGGATGAACTCCGGGAGAATAGATGAAATATTCGTTATAATTATATCTTGAAGCCTCCTGACCTGCAACCACTGACAAAGAATGCCTGTCAAATTCATTGCTGTAGTTGAGTGTATTGGAAGTTGTTAGCAAAAGATACTTGGTTCTGGATACCTGTAGTGTTCCGGTTTCCTCTCCGTAATTGGCTTCCGGGGTCCAGAGTCTCGCTCCTTCCCCGTCGGTCAGTTCTATACCATTTGTGGTCTTTGCGGTGAGTCCTTTGATAATGTTATATTCCAGATATCCATTCCCGTTAAGCTTGTACTGTTTCTCCCACTGCGAATCATAATCAGCCGTGGCCCTGGGATTTGTATAGTTATTCTCAGGGATGTTGAGATTGTATGTTCCATCTTCATTATAAAGCGGAGTAAAAGGCTTGATCATAATCATCGAAAACAGGGGATTAGCAAAGTATAAACTCTGCATGGCAATGTCATTTGCCTTTGAGTATGCACCATTTATGCGTGTTCCCAGCTTTAGTTTATTGCTGATCTTATGATCAATGTTGGAACGTACTGCATACTTCTTGTAATCAGACCCATAAACAATACCCTGATGATCATCATAAACGAGTGAGAAGAAGTTGGCTGTTTTGTCTGTACCTCCCTCGGCGCTTATTTCGGCAGAATATATGTTGCCGGTCCTGGTAAGCTCTTTTTTCCAATCCGTTACCGGTCCGTCAAGTAATGACAAGGGGAAATAATAGGCTGCCCTGGTCGGGTCATCCGGATTGCCTCCGGCGTTTGTAACGGCAAGCCTCTGATATGTAAGGTATTCCTCAGCAGTCAGGGGGCGATAACCATTATCATTTGCCAGCTGTTCCACTCCGTAGGAGGCGCGGAAGTTAATCTTCGTTGCACCGGATTTACCTGATTTGGTAGTGATAAGGATAACCCCGTTTGCAGCCCGCGAACCGTAGATGCTTGAAGCAGCGGCGTCCTTGAGGATCGTCATCGACTCAACATCATTCGGGTTAAGTGATGCAAGCGCGTTACCTGTGTTGGTGAAGTAACTCTGATTACCCGACAATACGGGAATTCCGTCTATTACATACAGAGGTTCAGTACCGGCATTAATAGAACTGATGCCACGGATACGTATCTCCGAGGCAGCTCCGGGCTGCCCGGATGTAGAGGTTACCTGAACACCGGCCACCTTCCCGGTAAGCATCTTTTCAATACTTGTTTCAGGGATGTTCTTGATTTCAGCACTCCTGACCTCACCGACTGATCCCGTGCTGGCCTCTCGTTTCTGCACGCCATAAGCCACCACGATCACCTCCTCAAGGTTCAGAAGATCAGGTTGCATGGCAATATCAATGATGTTACCTGCACCTACGGTAACTTCCTGTGTCTTCTGGCCCGTAAACCTGTACACAAGGATCTGTCCCTCCGAGGCTTTAATTGAATACTGACCATCAGTGTCGGTCACTACACCTGTTGTGGTCCCCTTTACCTGAACAGTCACTCCCGGTATGCCCAAATTGTCTTCTGTGCCGGTAACAGTTCCGGTAATTAACTTTTCCTGGGCAAAGGCAGTTGCCAGGAATCCACATAGTACCATAAATACTAAAATTCCCCTTTTCATAACTTTTCAAAATGTTTAGCAATTTTGTAGTAGTTCCAAATATGCAAATACATACTAGAAATCAAACTCCCATTGTTAAAAAAAATTGTTTCAGGGCATCCCCCTTTTTCCTTAAATTTGTCAGCAGGTGAGGTGAAAATCAGGTAACAAACAGTTTTTTATGTCTTTATTTGTTCATTTACACGTACATACACAATATTCCATTCTTGACGGGGCATCAGCCGTAAAAACTCTGGTCCGAAGGGCGAATGAACTGGGAATGAAAGCTCTTGCCATCACTGACCATGGGAACATGTTCGGCGTAAAAGAATTCCATGATGCAGCTACTGCTGCATCCATAAAACCCATTATCGGATGCGAAATCTACGTGGCACGGACAAGCCTTGAAGACAAAACATCCGTGGAGGACCGCTCCGGTGACCATCTTATATTACTGGCAAAAAACAAAACCGGGTACCGGAACCTGATCAAACTGGTTTCAGAAGCATGGATCCGGGGCTTCTATTACAAGCCACGCATTGACAAGGAGCTTCTCCGTAAGCATCGTGAGGGACTTATCGCTTCTTCCGCCTGCATTGCCGGAGAGGCGGCGCAGGAAATACTGACGGGAAACATACGTGCAGCTGAGGAAGCCATCCTTTCATACAGTGAGATCTTCGGTGACGACTACTACCTTGAGGTGCAACGCCACGAAACAACTGATCCGACAGCCGATGTTACCGTCTTCCCCCAGCAGCAACGGGTGATAGCCGCATACCGTGAGCTGGCAGCAAAACACAATATTAAAATAATAGCCTCTAACGACGTCCACTTCATAATGAAGGATGACGCCGAGGCTCACGATCGTCTTATTTGCCTCAATACGGGCAAGGATATCGATGACCTTAAGAGACTTCGCTATACCAAACAGGAGTACCTGAAGAGTGCAGATGAGATGCTGGACATCTTTGCCGATATTCCCGAGGCGGTCAGCAACACTGTGGACCTGGCAGATAAGGTTGAGTATTACAAGCTTAACAGCGAGCCCATAATGCCGGAATTCTTGATCCCCGGCGAATTTGCCGACAAGGACGAATACCTCCGGCACCTGACGATGAAAGGAGCAGCAGAGCGGTGGGAGACTATCACACCTGAAATACAGTCACGCATTGATTTTGAGCTCTCAGTAATCAAAAACATGGGCTTCCCCGGCTACTTCCTGATAGTGCAGGATTTCCTGAAGGCTGCCCGCGGGATGGGCGTATGGGTCGGTCCGGGCAGGGGATCTGCTGCCGGTAGTGCCGTAGCCTATTCTCTCCGGATCACTGACATTGATCCCATAAAGTATAATCTCCTCTTCGAAAGATTCCTCAACCCTGACCGCATCTCGATGCCTGACATAGACATTGACTTCGACGAAGACGGCCGTGAGAAGGTACTCAGGTACGTGGTTGAAAAGTACGGTCATGACCGTGTGGCACATATCATAACCTTCGGCACCATGGCCGCCAAGATGGCTATCAGGGATGTTGCCCGCGTACAGAAACTGCCTCTTCCCGAAGCAATAAGGCTGACTAAGCTGGTGCCCGACAGACCCGGCACAACCCTGGCATCAGCTTACGAGGAAGTGCCTGAGCTGCTGAAGGAGAAGGAGTCAAAGGAACCACTGGTAGCCCAGACACTGAAGTATGCAGAGGTGCTAGAAGGAAGCATCAGGCAGACCGGTGTCCACGCCTGCGGAATAATTATAGGCAAGGATAACCTGTCAGAACATATACCCATCTGTACTGCGAAGGATACTGACCTCTATGTGACCCAGTACGAAGGCAACCACGTTGAGTCAGTGGGGCTTCTGAAAATGGACTTTCTTGGTCTGAAAACCCTTTCAATCATGAAGGATGCCGTTGACAATATTAAAAAGTCAAAAGGCATAACAATTGACCTCCAGACCCTGGAACTCGATGACCGGGTTACATATGAACTCTTCAGCAACGGTGAGACAACAGGCGTATTCCAGTTTGAATCTGTCGGTATGAAACGGTACCTCCGCGAACTGAAGCCAAACCAGTTCGGTGACCTTATCGCCATGAACGCTCTCTACCGCCCCGGACCGATGGACTATATACCGCAGTTCATCAGGCGCAAGCACGGGAAGGAAAAGATCTCATACGAGGTGCCGGCCATGGAAAAGTATCTTAAAGAAACATACGGCATCACTGTTTACCAGGAACAGGTGATGCTTCTCTCACAGGAACTGGGAGGTTTTTCCAAAGGCCAGGCCGACTCGCTGCGCAAGGCGATGGGCAAAAAGAAGCGTGACATCATGGACAGGCTCAAGGAGCAGTTCATTGAGGGTTGCCGCAGGAACGAATATGACCAGAACACAATAAACAAGATATGGTCAGACTGGGAATCGTTCGCTCAATATGCCTTCAACAAGTCACACTCAACCTGTTATGCGCTGATAGCCTACCAGACGGGATACCTCAAGGCACATTACCCGGCAGAGTTCATGGCGGCAGTACTGAGCCGCAACATCAGTGATATAAAGAAGATCACCGTCATGATGGAGGAGACCAGGCGAATGGGGATAGAAGTTCTTGGCCCTGACGTAAATGAGAGCCTCCTGCAGTTCACCGTCAACCGTAACGGCAACATCAGGTTCGGACTGGGCGCCATCAAGGGTGTGGGTGAGAATGCAGTACTCCACCTGATTGAGGAAAGGGAAAAGAACGGTCCATACAAAGATATTTATGATCTTGCAGAAAGGGTGAACCTGAACACTGTCAACAAAAAAATGCTTGAAGCCCTGGTGGTATCAGGCGCCCTCGACGGGCTTCAGGGGATGACCAGGGCCCAGTACTTCGCCGCTGACGGCAAGGGCTCCAGCTTCCTCGAAAGCCTTATCCGTTACGGCAACAACGTGAAGAACATCAGGAACAGCACCCAGCAGTCACTCTTCGGCGACACCGGCGGATTTGACCTGGTACGTCCCGAACCGGCACCATGCCCCGAATGGTCAAAGCTTGAAAGACTTAACAAGGAAAAGGAGGTTATCGGCATCTACCTCTCATCACACCCTCTTGATGATTTCAAACTTGAGATCAGCACATTCTGCAATGCAAACCTGACCGACCTTCAGAACCTGAGTGAGTTCGCCAACCGTGATGTCTGCGTCGCCGGTATCGTGAGTGACACCCGCAGCGGGGTGACCAGGAACGGCAAACCCTTCGGGGGATTCACCCTGCAGGATTATACTGATTCGTTCTCCTTCCTGCTGTTCGACAAGGATTATGTTTCCTTCAGCAACTACTTCAGGAATGACTACCAGCTCCTTGTAAAGGGAAGGGTGCAGGGAAGACATTTCAATCCCGAGGAACTTGAATTCAAAATAAAGGAGATCCACCTTCTGACAGCCGTCAGGGAAGACCTGATAACTTCAATTACAA
>JAVEWX010000117.1:0-9753 GCA_034004335.1 Bacteroidales bacterium
TGCCCAGGAAGTGCATCTCTATCAGCGCATTCTCCGTCTCCTCACGGGTAAAACCTCCGCACAGGATATGCGGAACGACGGTTATGTTGTACTTGTACTTCACGGCAGCCGCCAGTGCTATGGTTCCGGGCCTCTTCCTCAGAAGCTTCCTCTCAAGCAGGCCGTCACCCCTCTCCACGTAGACCATCTCATTGGCATGTGAGGTGAAGTTTATGTATGCCGGGGAATATTCCACGAGCCTGTCTATGGCCGTATATATTCTCTCTATGCTGTGTCCCTTCAGCGGAGGCAGCAGCTCAAACGTGAAGAGCGGGCCCTTCGATCTACTGATAAGTTCAATTACATTCATGACTATAACTAAAATATGTGCTTCCCGCCGGTGCGGAAAGCGTTTGATAACTATATGTTCTGTGACAGCCAGCGTGCTGCCTCATCATACTTCATTCCCTTCCTGAGGGCATAGTCGGCAAGCTGGTCCTCACCTATTGTACCGGCATTGAAATACACTGCCTCTCTGTGGGCAAATATATATCCGCATACCGACGAGGGTGGAACCATGGCATAGTTCTCTGTAAGAGCCATGCCTATGTGCCCCGGGGCATCGAGTACCGCAAATATGCCGGCTTTCTCGGTGTGATCGGGGCAGGCAGGGTAGCCCGGTGCAGGCCTTATACCCCTGTAAGAGGCCTTGAAGAGCTCCCCGGGTGTCAGCGTCTCATCCGGAGCATAGCCCCAGTATTCCTTCCTCACCTTTTCGTGAAGATACTCTGCCGCCGCCTCGGCAAGCCTGTCGGAGAGGATCCTCACCATTATGGTGCCATAATCGTCACCCTCCGTCAGTGCCACCCCTTCAGCCGTAATATCAGCCTTTACGGCAAACAACCCCATGTAATCATTGACGCCCGACGATACAGGTGCAACAAAATCACTGAGACAGAGGTTGGGTTTATCGGCCTCCTTAACCTCCTGGTTGCGCAGGAACCTGAATATTTTTGCCGTTTCCGATCGTGATTCGTCTGTGAAAAGGTGTATATCGTCATCATCGGCGCCAGCAGGAAAAATGCCGGTTACCCCCTTTATCTCCATATAAGTGCCCGACGCCAGTCTCTCCAGCATCTGCGTACCCTCTTCATAAAGCCTGCGTGCCTCCTCACCCTTTACCGGGTCATCGAATATTGCAGGGTAACGGCCGTTCAGCTTCCAGGCATAAAAGAAGAATGTCCAGTCAATATAGGGAACCAGTGTTTCAACTGAAATATCATTGAGCACAATCACACCATCTCTTTTGGGGACAGTCACCTCATCCTGGTTCCAGCTAACTGCCAGACGGTTAGCACGTGCATCCGCCAGTGACATCAGTTTCCTCTCTCCCCGGCGGGCATCATGATCCTCCTTCAGTTTCCGGTACTTCTCCCTGATAAACTTACGGAAAGAACTGTCATTCAGTCCCGTAAGCACATTCACCGCGCGCGACGCATCCTTCACATGAACCACCGGCTGAGAGTAGGCTGGCGCTATCTTCACAGCAGTATGTATCTCCGAGGTTGTGGCACCGCCTATCACAATTGGTATGTCGAGGCCCTTCTTCTCCATGACTGCTGCCACATTTACCATCTCCTCAAGCGAAGGCGTTATCAGTCCGCTCAGTCCGATGTAATCGGCCTGTTCCTCCAGAGCCCTTTCTATAATTGTTTCAGCGGGAACCATAACCCCCAGGTCAACCACTTCGTAGTTATTGCATGAGAGGACAACACCCGCAATGTTTTTCCCTATATCGTGCACGTCACCCTTCACGGTGGCCATTACTATCTTGCCAGCCTTGCGTGCTCTCCTGCCTGCATTCTCCTCCTCGATGAAGGGAGTGAGCCACGCCACCGCTCTCTTCATCACCCTGGCACTCTTGACCACCTGGGGCAGAAACATCCTCCCCGAACCGAACAGGTCACCCACCTCGTCCATCCCCTCCATGAGAGGACCCTCTATAAGGTTCATGGCCATCGGAAACAGTGGCCTGGCCTCTTCCAGGTCAGCCTCAATGAACTCATCAATACCCTTTATCAGAGCGTATTTAATCCTCACCTCCACCGGCTGATCCCTCCACGACTGGTGGCCGCGACCCTCATCCTTTGATCCTGCCTTCTCTTTAACGCCCTCTGCATACATGGTGAGCCTTTCGGTGGCATCCTTCCGGCGGTTGAGTATCACATCGGTAACCAGTTCCAGCAATGCCGGTTCTATGTCGGTATATACCTGCAGCATGGCAGGATTGACAATCCCCATATCCATACCCGCCCTGATGGCGTGATACAGGAACACCGAATGCATAGCCTCGCGCACCGTGTCGTTACCCCTGAAGGCGAATGACAGGTTGCTCACACCGCCGCTCACCAGCGCATGGGGGAGGTTCTGCTTTATCCACTCCGTGGTTTTGAAATAGTCAACCGCGTAGCCAGCATGTTCCTCCATGCCGGTTGCCACGGCAAGTATGTTGGGATCAATTATTATATCTTCCGGCGGGAACCCGGCAACTCCCGTAAGCATGTCATATGCCCTTCTGGCTATCTCCTTCCTCCTCTGAAGGGTGTCGGCCTGCCCCTTTTCGTCGAAAAGCATCACTATTACTGCTGCCCCGTATTTCCTGATCTTTGCGGCTTGTTCAAGGAACACCTGCTCACCCTCCTTAAGGCTTATGGAGTTCACAACTGCCTTACCCTGAATGCATTTCAGTGCCGCCTCAATAACGCTCCATTTCGATGAATCGATCATCAGCGGCAAACGCGCTATGTCGGGTTCGGCCATCATCAGGTTTATGAACCTCACCATTGCCTTTTCCGCATCAATCATGGCCTCATCCATGCAGATGTCTATTACCTGGGCTCCTCCCTCCACCTGGTTCCTTGCCACCACCAGCGCCTCCTGGTACTTCTCCTCCCTTATGAGCCGGGCGAACTTCGCCGAACCCGAGACGTTTGTCCGCTCGCCGACATTTACAAAGTTGGTCTCAGGGGATATCACCAGTGCCTCAATTCCGGCCAGCCTGGTGTGCCTCGTCACATGTGCTGGAATCCTCGGCCGGTATTTTGCGACCCTTGCCGCTATCGCCCTGATGTGGTCGGGCGTCGTTCCGCAACAGCCTCCGATGATGTTTACGTGACCTTCCCTCATGAAGCCTTCCGCAATGTCTGCCATATATTCAGGCGTGTCGTCATAGCCTCCGAACTGGTTAGGCAATCCTGCATTCGGATGGACTGAAGTGTAAAAGGGCGACAGCCTCGACAGTTCTGCAACGAAGGGGGCAAGCTGTGATGCCCCGAGGGCACAGTTGAGACCTGCACTCAGCAGCGGAAAGTGCGATACCGATATAAGGAAAGCCTCGAGGGTCTGCCCCGTGAGGGTGCGGCCGCTGGCATCGGTAATGGTTCCGGAAACCATCACGGGCACCGAAGCCCCTCTCTCTTCAAACACCTCCGTAGCAGCATACAGGGCAGCCTTGCAGTTGAGCACATCAAACACCGTCTCTATTAGCAGGATGTCAACACCTCCGTCGAGCAGCCCTTTTATCTGCTCGCCGTATGCTTCTGTCAGTTCGTCGAAGGTTATTGCCCTGAATCCCGGGTCGTTCACGTCGGGCGACATGGAGGCTGTCTTGTTGGTTGGCCCCACTGCACCCGCGACATAGCATTCCCTGCCTGTCTGTACGGAATGATTGCCTGCTGCAGAGACTGCAAGACGGGCAGCAGCAAGGTTCATCTCATAGACTATCCCTTCAAGTCCATAATCGGCCATCGACACCCGGCTGGAGTTGAAGGTGTTTGTGCTGATGATATCGGCCCCGGCTTCCAGGTACCGGGTATGGATCGACTCAATCAGCCCGGGCCTGGTAAGCGACAGCAGGTCATTGTTGCCCTTAAGCAAAACCGGATGACCGGCAAACCTCATTCCCCGAAAATCCTCTTCCGTCAGCTGGTGCTTCTGGATCATGGTACCCATGGCTCCGTCGAGCACGAGAATCCTCTCCTTAAGCAGTTCCGTAACAGGCTTCTTCAACTTGAACAGTGTTAATATGAAGGTTCCCCTTTCTTTTCTCTCATGTTCATAACGAAAACATCGGCGCGGGTGATTTGTTCCCTGTTTGCATAGAGTCTCTCAAGATTCACCATGCCTCTCACGTATTTGAAATCGGTCCCGCAAAAGTATTCCGTTACCTCCTCAAATCCAAACAACCTGCGATCTTCTTCAAGGTTGTACCTCAGATAGATCTCCATCCGGCAATCGCGGTTAAACCTTTTCACGGCACCCCGGTTCCTCTTTTTATATTCATACCTGTAGCCGTACGAGCAGGCCGAGATGTCTGACAGCACCGCGCAGCCCGTGGCATGTCCTCCGGCTCCCTTGCCGTAGAAGAACTGCCTGTCGGCGAAGGCACCCTCTACTGTCACCCCGTTGTACTCATCGTTCACCAGGAACAGGTTGTCCCCGGGAGTCACCAGTCCGGGCATGACGTAGCCGGTGACGCTGTCGCTGCCGCATTTCCCGGTATACGACACCAGCTTGATACTGTAGCCCTTCTCACGGGCATAGTTAATGTCAAAGCCGTTAATGTTGCCTATGCCAAAGTGAAATATCTCCGACGGATCGGTAAAAATGCCATAGGCGTGAGCGGCAATGATGCACAGCTTGTACTTTGAATCCCACCCTTCAATGTCAAGCCGGGGATCCGCCTCCGCAAAACCCTTCATCCTGGCCTCCTCCAGGGCCTTTTCGTAATTAAACCCTCCTGCCTGCATCCTTGTCAGAATATAATTGGTCGATCCGTTAAGAATACCTTCAACCGAATGGAGCAGTTCATTGTCATAGTACTCCTCCAGGTTCCTGATCACCGGAATACTTGCACAGGCCGAGGCCTCGTAGAGGAGTGATCCTCCGTTCTGCTCCTGCAGGGCAATCAGCTCCGGCAGATGGGTGGCAACCATCGTTTTGCCTGCAGTAACCACATGCTTCCCCCTCCGCAGTGCCTCAGTTACAATGCGGTAAGCCTCCGCGGGATCGCTGGTAAGCTCTACCACCAGATTAATAGTATCATCATTCAGAATATCATCGCGGTCGAAGGTGAACATCTCCATCGGCAACCTGCGTGGCTTGGTGCGATCCCTGACGCATATCCTTGCTATCGCGGCATCGAAGCCGCTGCTCTCAAGGACGTCATGCAAGCCCTGCCCCACGCATCCATACCCGAACAGCCCTATCCTCAGCTTTTCCCTTTTCATTGCAGTACGAGTTTTCCGGTACTTAGGAAATCCACTACCAGTGATGTAAGCTTCTCAGCCTCCGTCAAAAAACCATCATGCCCATAATCCGAGTCTATCTCCGCATAACAACCACGGGGCACGGTTCCTGCCACCAGCACCATTTCATCGACGGGGAATAGCAGGTCACTTCTTATGCCTATGCACAGCACATCAGCCTGTATCGATGACAGCGCTGCCCTGAGGCCTCCGCGCCCCCGACCCACGTTATGGGTGTCGGTCATTTGGGTAAGCCTGTAGTACGACCATGCGTTAAACCTTCTTACCAGCTTGTCGCCCTGGTAAGCCTGGTATGATGACGCCCTGAATCCCGTTGTCACCTCATCCGACGTCTCTGCCTGCATCCTATTGTATGTCACATGGTTACGATAGCTCAGCAGGGCTATCGACCTTGCTGCCCTGAGACCTTCACGTCCTCCGAAGTTATTACGGATGCGAAACGACGGGTCGGCCTCAACAGCAAGCCGCTGCGATTCGTTGAAAGCCACTGCCCATGGCGACTGCCGGGCATTGGATGCTATGAAAACAAGCTTTTCAATCAGGGAGGGGTACATGATGGAATATTCCAGAGCCTGCTGCCCGCCAACCGACGATCCTATCACCATTCTTATTCTGTTGATGCCCAGGTGCCGGCGGACCAGGTCGAGGGCATTCACCACATCCCTGATTGTCAGTATCGGGAAGTCGAGGAACCACGGTTCACCCGTCTCATCATTCACTGAAAGCGGACCGGTAGATCCATAGCAAGAGCCCGGTATGTTGGCACAGACGATGAAATACCGCGATGAGTCGAGCATGCGGCCTTCGCCCACCATGCCGGGCCACCACGATGCCACATCAGAGCTGGCGGTAAGGGCATGACATACCCATATCACATTGTCGCGTCCCTCATTGAGACTGCCATAGGTATCATAGGCTATATCCAGCGACGGGAAGAGGAAGCCGCTCTCGGTCCTGAACTCCCCTTTGTATTTGTATATCTCCATGGCAATCAGATATTACCCAAAGCGTATTCAAAATCAGAGATTATATCGTCTATATGCTCAAGCCCGACAGAGATCCTGAAGAGGCCGGGTTCAACACCTGCCGAAGCCTGCTCCTGACTGCCAAGCTGGGCATGCGTTGTGGCTGCCGGCTCGATGATAAGCGTGCGGGTGTCACCTACATTGGCCAGGTGGCTCACCAGCTCAAAATGTTCCACCAGCTTCGAGGCACGTGCCGGCGGGACCTTAAGCACCATGCTGAGAACTGCTCCTGCTCCGCGTGGCAGATAACTGAGTGCATTTTTATGGGAAGGGTGCGAGGGCAGTCCCGGGTAATTGACCCTTTCAACAAGGGGGTGTCTTTCCAGCCACTGCGCCAGAGCCAGGGTGTTTGACACATGCCTGTCCATGCGCAGGGAGAGGGTCTCCAGACCCTGCAGCAGCAGGAAGGAGTTGAAGGGGCTGATACAGGGACCCAGGTCGCGGAGTCCCTCCACCCTTGCCTTTACAATGAAAGGTGTTGACCCCTCGCCGGTTCCGAACCTGTCAGTATAGACCATACCATGATAGCCGTCGGAAGGTGTTGTAAACGACGGGAAGCGGCCGTTGGTCCAGTCGAACCTGCCGGCATCGACGATGACACCGCCAATGGCGGTACCATGTCCGCCTATCCACTTGGTGGCTGACTCAACGACTATATCGGCACCGTGATCAATGGGTCTGCAGAGATATCCGCAAGCCCCGAAGGTATTATCGACAACCAGGGGTATGCCTTTGGCGCGGGCCAGTGCCGACAGCGCTCTGAAGTCGGGTACATGGAAGCCCGGATTGCCTATCGATTCGACAAAGATTGCCCCGGTTCCCTCATCAATGAGCGCTTCGAACGACTCTGGTGTTCCCCCGCGGGCAAACCTGACCTCTATGCCGAAGTTACGGATGGTTACCCTGAACTGGTTGTGTGAACCGCCATAAAGCCAGGGTGAGCTGATGAAGTTATCGCCCCTGGAGAGTATTGTCGTGAGGGCTAAAAACTGGGCAGCGTGACCCGAAGCGACGGCCAGGGCTGCCGCGCCACCCTCGAGGGCGGCTATGCGCTTCTCGAGAACCTCGGTGGTAGGGTTGCTGATGCGTGTGTAGATGTTTCCCGGCATGTCGAGGTTGAAGAGGGCCGCGGCATGCCCTGCATCGTTGAAGGTGTATGAGGTGGTCTGGTATATTGGTACCGCCCGCGAATGTGTCAGCTGATCGGGGGTGTGGCCGGCATGTATCTGAAGGGTATCGTATCTGTATTTATGTGACATTGCTGTGTTCTGTTTTGTGTATTTATGCTGCGCCTGATGACACGGCTGCATGCGATAAGGCACACTGATCGTGGCAGGCAGATAACTAAACTTAACTGTGATTAACAGGCTGAACGGCAGGAAATACCGTTAGCTGCGCATGCACATAGGCAGCAGCGGCATTATGAGATTGCGGTCGTTGTGATGAGTTCTTCTCATTCTTACGGGCAAAATGCCTTTACATTTATAACGGAACAAAGGTATGAAGAGAAAATTAAATAGCAAGAGATGCCCGGAAATAATAAAATCCCCTGGTTTGGCTTATCAGTTTCAACAAAATGAATATTTTTAACTCCTTTTGTATGAGTCATGGAATTAAACAGGGTCCGGAAGATGAAAAACACCCCGCTAATTATCATAATAGCAGCCGTCATTATTTCCTGCGGCAGAGCTGGCAGCCAGGACGAGCCGAAAGTGATCAGCGCAGAATATTTCCTCAATGACTCATTATTCATTTCCGAAATCGCCAGATCTGAGGAAGTTGTGACTCTTGCTGAATCTGAAACGGCCATCATAAGTCGCGTCGCAAAGGTGGCACGCCTCGATGACAGGTTCATTGTCTGCGCCGAAGGTGATATCGGAGGGGAAATGTATATTTTCAGCCAGTCTGGAAGACCGTTGCGGAGGATAGGGGTTTCAGGCCGGGGACCGGAGGAAATAGGAAGATTCCGGTCCTGCATCTATAATGAATCAAGGAATACCATCGAGATTTCTGACGCCATGAAGCGTTTGGTTCATATTTACGATACGACAGGCAACTATATTTCCAATATCAGTTTCGAAGTATCTCCCGATGACTTTTCGGCTACCGGCGACGGCAGGTATCTGCTGTATATGCTTACCAGCTTCAACAGTCCCGATTCGGGCAGAATGTTTCCCGGCATTTACCTGTTCGGTTCCGATGGCGAATTCATCAAACCCGTTTACAGCCACGACAGGGAAAATTACCAGATTCACAGTCCAAAGTGCTTTATGGGGATTCACCCCGGCGCTTCGTGGTTGACTGCTTTTGATGATGACATTTACAGGTTTGATGCTGACACTGCAATAAGGGTTATGTCTGTCGATTTCGGAGAAAAAACATGGCCCGCAGAGAAGAGAGAGGCGTTCAAGCTGTTCGACCCGTTCCCCTATGATTACATCTACCTTAAAGGTTCCCCCCTTGAAACCCGGAGATTTATTTCATTTCATGCGGTTTATTTTGATTACAGGAGGATGGGTATCGCCCTGATTGACAAAAAGGAGATGACCTGCCGCATCTATCCCGGAATTATCAATGACTTCTCGGGCGGTCCGGTTGCTCTTGTCGGCAGCAGTGAGACGGAATTCTATGGCATCTCAACCCGGATAACCGAATCAGCCAACCCCGACCAGGTAATTGAACTCCGGATCTTCAAAACCCGTTAACCCCAATCCCACCAATCCCCTTAGGGAATCAGTAGCAATAGCACGCGAATACCTCCAGACCTCTCCGGCCGGCGGGGGCGAAGAAGATGGGGGGGGTGCCACGGTCTATGGATATCAAACCCCTAACGGGGTTATGAAACCACCACCATCCAATCCCCGTAGGGGATCAATATCAATAGCTACCGGAACCACCACCACCCCGATCCCCGTAGGGGATCAATATCAATAGCCTGGGAATACCACCAAACCCATCCGGCCGTCGGGGGCGAAGAAGATGGGGGGGCACCACGATTCTATGAATATTAAACCCCTAACGGGGTTATGGAACCTCCCTCTTCCGATCCCCGTAGGGGATCAATATCAATAGCCTGGGAATACCACCAAACCCCTCCCGCCGGCGGCGAAGAAGATGGGGGGGCGCCACGGTCTATGGATATTAAACCCCTAACGGGGTTATGGAACAGGTTTTACGAAATGATGGATATTAAACCCCCAACGGGGTTATGGAACCACCACCATCCAATCCCCGTAGGGGATCAATAGCAATAGCCTGGGAATACCACCGAACCCCTCCTGCCGGCGGGGGCGAAGAAGATGGGGGGGGCGCCACGGTCTATGGATATTAAACCCCTAACGGGGTTATGGAACAGGTTTTACGAAACGATGGATATTAAACCCCCAACGGGGTTATGTAAAAGGGTGAACCAAACGATGGAT
>JAVEWX010000118.1:0-9663 GCA_034004335.1 Bacteroidales bacterium
AGTGAACGATAGTATTCCGGGTGGATCACTGACAGGTATGATCAGCGATCACAAACAATAAGAGGTTGCGGGAGGTGCACGATAATTTCTGAGGGAGGATAATAAGTGACTGATGAAGTTAACAGAGAAAAGCGATGTCTTCCTTTCGATCAGGGTGAAAAGAGGAACCAGGAACAGCAGGAACATCATCAGGCAGACAGGACTGTTCGTAAGGTATTCAAGCAGAAAAAGTTCTGCTGATGTATGCTGGTGCTCCTGAAACGGAGTACTTTCCTTCCCCTTATCGTAGGGATGAGCGTGCTTTATGATCTGACCCGAGGAAAGCTTATGAAAGTGCTGGTTAATTGTGATGTTGGTCAGAAACATTATGACGACAACCAATAGTGCCGGGGCAAAAAGACGTCCTATGTTTCTCAGGTACTGCAAACTCAGGGTTTTTGCTAATGTTCCGACAAATGTAATCTATATTCCCGGTAGCCGTTACGGATGGAATGTTAAAAAATGTGATAATTATAGCCGTTTTCCGGTGGTTTGCATGAAATTGTCCACGCAGGGGGGCCACTTATGAAGATTCTTATGGATATATTTTGGGGGAGTCCCTCTTTAATCCCATTGCAGAAGGCGTCTTTCACCCGTTAGAGTCATGATTTCCGTGGCATCCTGACTTACTTCGATGGTGCCCCTGTAGGTTCCGGCAGAATCATATAAGGCAAAATACCTGATGTAGATGAAGCGTTGCCCCATAGGGATCCAGAAGTCTGCATGGTCGCGCTGCCGTTCCCTGAATGCCTTCAGGATATCTTCAACCACATGGACGCTGTCGGGGGGATGGCAGTTTTGTACCTTACGGCCAATTATCGATTTTGAGCGGGGGAAGATACGGTGGCGGGCGCCGGAGAAGTACCTGACTGTGTCGTTCTCATCGACGAAGGTTATGTCGACGGGAAGAGTGTCGAGCATTATGGTTATCTGTTCAGGGGTGAGATATCCTGTCCGCAGGTTTATGGCCCCGATTCCTGAGGAAAGATCCATAACCAGCTTTTGTTCCGTAATGTCGGGATCGATACCATACCATCCCGTTTCATGACTCTCGGCCAACATCCCAGCCCAGGCGCCGGCGGGCATAACCGAGAGCGCAACGGGGAATACTATCTGCTCCTCCCTGAATATTATGGGAATTACGGTAAAGAACAGTTTGCCCATTTCCCTGTTGAGTGTTTCACGTGGGGGCCGGGTCGATGACAGTATTTCTGTCAATGCCTTCATGCTGCTCCTGAAGTCATCGTGGAATGACCACATGACATGGAGGCAACGGTATGAGGGATATTCTCTTTCAATATGAGGAAAGAGTATGTTCTCCTTCTTGATATAATGAAGTTCATATCCTCTGAGACTGTTTATTGTCTCCAGCATCAGCCTGCACAGATCATCCTCATTCTCATCAATACCGTTGAAGTATCTTTTGGTCAGCGCCCGCAGTCTTTTAAGGTGTTTCTCCGCCTCCCTGTTTTCAAGCATCAGCCAGTGCAGGAAGTGATCTTCTCCTGGCTTTGGCCACCTGAAAGCTGCCAGCGCTTTGTGCAACATATTGAGTATCTTTCCAACATTGTCCTTGACCTCTGCAACCGTGAAACCCGACCGTATAAGATTGTCAAGCACCTCCATCGTCTGGTGCGGGGTTGCCCGGTCAATAACCTTCCTGTGCCTGGTTATCAGACCCTTGACATCGGTATTGGTCATTATTCCTCTGGCAAAGGCATGGAGGCCTTCCGGTGCATCCGGTTGGCGGGTTTGTATCTCTGACATGGTGTCACAGTTATGCTAGTATTGCAAATATAGGCAGTAAACTCGAAGATTGGCCGGCAGATGTCGAAACATCCTCTATTAGTGTGATCCGGAACTTAAACCTGCCGGCTAAAGCACCAGCAGAGAGGCATGATCTTATTAGTCCCCTGATCAGGAAACCGTACAACGGAAATTTTGAATATCTTTACTACTCCACCCTAATTTATCTCACGGGAAATGAGTTTTCTGAGAACTTACTCCACCGCCGGGTAACATGGAAGGGATGATTGCAGTCAGTTGTTATGACAGACTTTCTTAAATACCGGTTATTTGATCGGCTGACCGTCTCACGATGGTATCCAATAGCCGTCCAGGTTTTTACACTTGCTGTTTTCGGCCTCCTGATCGCCGGAGGACTGACCGTTCCCCATGTTTCAGAAAAACTGGCCGGAACACTTCGGAACACAAACCTTGCAGCCCTGATTGTATGGTCATTATGGTGGCCCCTCGTCATCATAAGCGCACCACTGTTCGGCCGTATCTGGTGCCAGGTATGTCCGATGGAACTTGTCAACTCCTTCTTCTCCCGTTTCGGGCTGAAGCGTAAAGCGCCCAGGTTCCTGACCTCAGGATGGGGAACTGTGATTTTTTACAGCCTGGCTTTGCTGGGTTTTATCCGGACTTACTGGGCTCACCGTTACCCGGAACGGATGTCTGTCTTCTTTTTGTTCCTCTTTGTGGTTGTAATCATCGCGGGCCTTATCTACGAGAAGAGAGCGTTCTGTAATTATCTCTGTCCGGTGGGCCGCCTGCTGGGTCTCTATGCCTGCTGTGCGCCAATGGAATGGCGGGTGCGTGATCGCGCAATCTGCGACGATTGCCGGACCAAAGACTGCATAGCAGCCAGGAATAGTTACAGTCTTACTGCCCGGAGTTGCACGAGCAATCTTTACCCTGCTGCCATTGCCGATAACCGCGATTGTCTCCTGTGTACCCATTGCCGGAAGGTATGCCCCAGGGATAATCTCCGCTTCTCCCTGCGCATGCCCCTGGCCGACTTTTTCAGGGGACTGAGGCTCGGTAGCGTTGAATTGTTCCTGCTTATGGTTGCTTCAGGCCTTGTGGTATGGGAGCTGGCCGAGGAATGGGTTCCTGCAAGAAATGTTATCGAGTACCTCCCCGACAGAGCTGCAGCATGGCTGGGGCTTTCAGGGGAAGCAGCCAACAGTATGCATACCCTGTTTGTATTCATCCTGATGCCTGCATTGCTATTTCTTATCCCTTCAGTAGCAGGGAAGTGGATGGGCAAAACCACCCTTCTGAAATCGGCTGCAACATTTGGCTTGTTCTTTCTGCCAGTAGTGGCACTTGGTCATCTCATTAAAGCACTGTTCCGTATAACCTCGCGATTGCCATACTATCCCCTTGCCTTCAGCGATCCGAGGGGGATAGATACGGCAAACCTGATTGCCGCAGGTGAACTGCAAATTGAAAGGCAGATTGTTGAAACACTTTCTCCCTGGGTGACATGGATATCGTTCGTAATATTTGGGGCGGCGCTTTTGTCGGTATGGCTTATTGGAAAACGGAACCTTAAGCCCGGTTCACCTGAAGGCAGGGGTAGATTATCCATGGTGTTAATTGCGATGACCTACGGCACAATCCTTTTCATTATTACAATCCTGGCGCGAGTCTGAAAATAAGATGGAAGCAGGCGAAAGGCCCGGATGCCCTACTCCCCTGAACCTGTCACTGTAGTATCGAGA
Organism: Bacteroidales bacterium; assembly: GCA_034004335.1. GTDB lineage: Bacteria > Bacteroidota > Bacteroidia > Bacteroidales > VadinHA17 > SLNP01. The sequence continues at coordinate 3,552 of JAVEWX010000118.1, forward strand.
ATCCCCCGTATGGAGCCATTCTTATCGTCAGCGGGGCGGAAAGATCGATGCTTCGCTCCACAAGCGAACCGGTGGTTTCATCATCGGTAATGATCGTTCCCGGTGATGACCTGCCTGTAAAAGCCGGGTCGAGAATTACCTGCCGTTCTGTGTTTTCGCCGTTTATGCCGGCAATATACCACCTGTCGCCCGAGCGGCGGGAAAGACCTATTGCCAGTGAGTCGGAGTGGTAAACCCTGTATGCGGGAATACCCCCAGGCAGTATCATGAACTCTGCCGACAGTCTGCCGTCAGGACTGTTGACCCTGAAGGTCTTGTTGCTGCAGTCGTGAACCATTGTGATGATTATTACCGTAAATGCAAGGAGAGGTTTCATAAGAATAATTCTTCACGCGGGTTACCTCGATGGTTTTGGATTGGTCTGCTCCATCAGGTCATTGACCTCCCTGGTGGTGAGGGCATAATCATACATTCTCAGGGAAGCCATATAGCCTGAGTAGTTTTCACCCCTGTCGGAAGCGCCTATGATGAACTTCGCATTATCGACTGCCGATGCAAGGGTCATTATCTGTGAATTGTCGAGCTTGCCGTTTACGTATATCTTCTCAACCACCCCGTCGAAGGTAAGCACAATGTGATGCCACCGGTTTGCGGCCGGCAGGTTCCTGTAGCGCATGTCAAAGTGGCCGTCGAGATGAGCGGCGGCTCCGTAGTTGCCGCTGTTATAGAAAAGAGCGTTCCATGAGTTGGCAAGGTTGAAGGCCCTCCTGTCGCACCACGATGCCAGGCATTCATTCTCCCTAGGTATCTCCGGATTCTTTACCCAGGTGGCAACGGTATATGATCCGTTCCATGCAAGCCTCTGTGGCACCGGAATGCCGTTCAGGGTAAGAGAGCCCCTGGTGAATTCTACCGCCCTTACCGCTTCCTCCGGTTCACGTGTTATACGCACTTCGCCACTCCTGGTAAATTCGCCACCGGTTGTTCCGATATTCGGGAGTGAAGTGAAATCATCCGAATCAGACACCCCTGAGACATCGAATCCGAAGAGCAGTTCTCTCCGGCTCACCTCGCCGGGTCCTTCCCCGGAGGGCCTGTTGACAAGCCTCAGTGGTATATCAAAAAGACTGCTGTAAACCTTCATGTTCCAGACAGCCGCAAGATTACCGGTCTTCTCCGTTGCCAGTACATTAAGCCGTATATACCTGGCAGATACGTCGTTGTCGTCGATCATCGGGCTGCCTGCAGTTCGGTTCGACGACCTGTCGGCATAAATCTTCCACTTCCTGCCATTCTTTGAATATTCAATGGTGTAGCGGTAGTAGTAGCTGGCAAACTCAAACTGGGTCATTATACGCCTTATCTTCTTCACCGAACCCAGGTCGATTGTCAGGTTCTGCGGAAAGGTGTTTCCGGCGGCCTTCCACATGGTGGCGTTGTTGTCGTCGGTGGCGCAGGCAGGGATATAACTGTAGTCAAACCCTGCCTCAGCGAGATCATAATATGATGAAGCAGAAGTTTTTGCCATGAAAGCTATGTTTCCGGGAACACTGGCCTGAACGAAGTGATCTATGCCCCTGTGCGACGGAATCACCATTCTGATTGTTGTGTCATTCTCGAAAATCAGGCTGTCGATGCATACCTGGCGCGACATTCCTCCCCTCGTCATGGGATAGTCGTGCCGGTGGTAAACAATGTAGTAATCGTCGCCGTTTTTCAGGATTGAATGGTGGCCCGGACCGTGTACCGACTTGTCTTCATTGGTGCTGAGTATCGGGTTGTTGGCTCCGGGAGTGAAGGGTCCCCATGGACTGTCGGCCCATGAGTAGCGGACATTATATGTTTCGTCGTGGCACGAGGCGCTGGAGTACATCAGTATGTACTTACCGTTGCGCTTCATCATGAAGGGAGCCTCGAAGGGTTCGGGAGTCTGCTCAAGGGGGATATTTTCACCCGAAAGCATCCTGTCCATTGTCTTGCTGTCAAGTTCTCCGACGCCATAGCCCCCGTTGTAGTGGACCCAGGTTCCCCAGTAACCGTATATCTTACCGTCATCATCCCTGAAGAACTGAGCGTCGAGAGAGGGGAAAGACCTCCTGGGAAAGCCTGTGGGAACAACCGGGGTATCATCGTCGTGGAGCTTGGTCCATGGCCCGTAGGGCTTGTCCGACACGTATCCGTAGATCTTGCATCCCGCCTGGCAGTTGCCGAAATAGAGATAGTACCTGCCATCATCACCAACCTGAATGTCGGGTGCCCAGAAATTTCTCAGGTTTACCGACGACAGTGACGGTATGTCCATGGTATAGTTGTACCAGTTCCTGAAGTCGCTGCTGTACCAGAGGGTAGGAGCTCCCGAGGCAAGCATCTCATTGTCGGTAGTGGCGTAGATGTACCATATATCACCGAATTTTGCTATTGTGGGGTCTGCAAAATACCCGGGAAGGAGGGGATTCATAGCTCCCGGCGAGTTGGATTTCACTCCGTCCTGGGCATCCAGGGAGCCGGTTAAAATGATTGCGAGGAGAAAGGTTAACAGTGGTCTCATAAAAATAATTCAAGATTCAAAATTCAAAGATTTACCTTCGGCTACGCCTCCGGTGAGCTCGCCTTCGGCTCGGTTCTCCCTTCGGTCGTGAGCTCGCCTGCGGCCCGGTTCAAAGATTAGCTTCGCTGAGCCCGGATCACAGGCGATCCATTTCTTCGGGGTGTTCAGAAGATTACTTTTTAATAATTGAGTCATCGGGTGCGGTGCCTGATAATTTGATGCGGTAAGGCCACTGCTCTTCAAGGTTTTCGCCTGTCTGGGCTCCTCTTCTGGCCGGTATAGGCCAGTGTTCAGTGGGTGCTCCGCAGACCACCAGCCACAGGTGTTCAGTGTTCCGGGGAACCTTAAAGGTTGCCTTGCCTTCGGCGTCGCGCAGTATATCTCCATAGATCCTTGTGCCGTCATTCTGGTAGGCAACAAATCCGTAGCGCCATCCTGCCTTGTCGGTTTGAACGGCGTTGTAACCCTCGGTTCCGGCTATGCCTTTGAACTGCAGCTTTACCTTTTTGCCAGCCTTTGGAACAATGAGCCTGATGCCGTTGTATCCGTAGTTTTGCGGGCAGTTATCGGGATTTATGCGGAACCACCCGTCACCGTCGTCGATGAGGGAGGTGTGATGCTGGTTGGCATAGGGGGCCGCAACCTCCCGTATGCGGGGCAGGTCCCAGGTGATGAAGCGGCGGCATGCGTCGAACATCTCATCGTTAAACTGCTCCTGCGTGAGTGAGTATATACGCTTGTAGGTCATTACGGGATCTTCGTCGGGTTTTGTGTCGCGGCTTAGTTTCCCGTAATAGTCAATGCCCCTCTTGTACGACCAGTATTCCAGCACATAGGGCGAGTGATACATGTTTGTGGAATGCAGGAACGCGAAATGTGTCTTCTTCATGAAGTCAACCAGGTGGTAATTCTCAAAGGTCATCCACTCGGGGTACACCTGCCACAGGTGATACTGCGCCGCCATTTCGGAGATGGCTCCGCGCGGACCGGTGCCGGCATCAATCCTCGACAGAAACTGGAAGGAGTGCACCATTTCGTGGGCCATAACCGCATAGGGCCCCCTCCTTATCCTCGATACCGGTGTCCAGAATATGCCTACATCTTCCGCGCCGCCGCCAAAAGCGGTACCGCTGTCACCGCCAATAACGAATACCAGCAGCTTGTACTTGTCGGTAAGAGATTTACCCTTCTCGGTGAACTTCATCACATCAACATAGTAGTTGTATATGCGATCGCATTCACTCAATATGGCCCTCACATCGAACCTCCTGTTCTCGGCAGGGTCGGTGAGGGGATCGTTGCCAAACTCCTTGTGCCAGAAAATCGCTATGTTGGGCGACTGAACCATACGGCTGTAGCTGAACTCGCTCTCGGGATCGTTGAAATCATTTCCCTCAGGAACCCTGTTTATCCGGGCTGGCAGGCGGATTTCCTTCTCCGCAGCTTCAGAAGCAGTTGCAGCAGCACTTTGGGCGGCACCCGGGAATGTAACCGACAGGAATGCCAGCATCAGTAAGGTTGCTCTTTTCATAGTATGTGTGGTTTTGTCGGATATTATAATTGTAAAAATAACACTTATATTTAATAGATGAAACACTGTTTTTGAAGTTTGCATATTGTTTAAGGGATTACCATATCAGGCTCTCTGTTCTTGATTTAGTCGTCATCTTCCAATTCAAAGATATCATTAACGGTTTTGTTGAACACAACTGCCAGTTTCAAAGCAAGTACCGTGGAGGGGATATATCTGTTATTCTCGATTGAGTTAATGGTTTGGCGGGAAACTTCAACTCTTTTTGCCAGATCATCCTGTGTAATATTCAGAATGGCCCGCTCAACCTTCAGGTTATTCCTCATTTGTTAACTGTCATTTTTGCAATGTGAAAACCGATGATGTATACAAGAAGTATATAGCCGGTAGTATTGGTATAAAGGGGATCGAGAGAATCAAGATTGCCCTCCTGAATCAATTCCATCAGTGAAAAGATTAGATGGGCCATAATACCTGCGAAAAAGGCCATAAATACGGAATTCAATCGTAACGACATCATCATCTCATCTTCATTCCTTTCTTTGGAAAGACCAATGACAAGTAATCCGATAGTAAAACCAAACTGCCAGAATGAACTCAGTACAGTATCATCAGACAGATTTCTCCAGTGAATGGCTATTGAAATAACCGCAATTGCAAAGCCCAGATATTTCACCCAGAAAGGGAAAAGCCTGACAAGCTTCCTTATCTCGTACTGTTTACCTGTTCTGAACCTGAATGTTAATAATGCTATCAAAGCAATCACAATCAGCAATGTGGTCGAAATGAGTTTTGTGTTTTCCATGGCATAGAGTCAAGTTAAGTTTACAATATGACAAATATACTTTACATTTTCGTATTTCCAAATAATTTTTCAGTTATTTTCATCATCACTGGAAATTTTTTTGTGTTCTGTTTTTTGTTTTACCATCAATGGTAATGTACTTAACCTGATAAATCAGGTATCAGTAGTACTGACAATCACTGAGGGACGATTGTTTCTTAAAGCCATTCTAAGTATTAGCCTCGCCCGGCTTCGTCAGTCAGATTCCGGATGGTGTAAATGAGTCCTGTTATTTTCTTCACGTAACAGGGAGACGCAGATGGGTCTTCTGTAAAAAGGGAACTGGCACGGAGAGGGTTCCGTGCCAGTGTTGAGTTTATATTCCCGGTTCAGGGATGAATCACTACCCTGAGCAAGGCATTTATTTAAGGTCGAAGCGGTCGAGGTTCATCACCTTGTTCCATGCTGCCACGAAGTCGCTGACAAATTTCTCACCGGCGTCGGTGCTGCCGTAAACCTCAGCAATTGCCCTGAGTTCCGAGTTCGAACCAAATACAAGGTCGACCCTTGTTCCGGTCCATTTCACCTTACCCGTTTTACGGTCGCGACCCTCGAAGAGGTCTCCCTTCCTGCCTGCAGGTTTCCATGCGGTGTTCATGTCGAGCAGGTTGACGAAGAAGTCGTTGGTTAGCGTCTCCGGCTTTTTGGTAAAGACACCATAATCGGAGTTGTCGTGGTTGGTTTTCAGAACACGCATGCCGCCAACAAGTACCGTCATCTCAGGAGCGGTAAGGGTGAGCAGTTGTGCCTTGTCTATCAGCATCTCCTCCGCACAGAGGGCCAGCCTGGCATTGGCGTAATTACGGAAGCCGTCGGCCAGGGGTTCAAGCAATGCAATTGATGAAGCATCGGTCTGATCCTTTGAAGCATCCATCCGTCCGGGAGTGAAGGGTACCTTTACCTTGATGCCTGCACCGGCAGCGGCTTTCTCAACGGCTGCGCAGCCGGCAAGCACTATCATGTCGGCCAGTGAAACCTTCCTTCCATCCTTTTGTGCCTTGTTGAACTCTTTCCTGATGGTTTCGAGCTTGCTCAGCACCTTAGCCAGCTGGGCAGGATTATTGACCGGCCAGTCCTTCTGCGGAGCCAGTCTTATGCGTGCGCCGTTGGCGCCACCCCTCTTGTCGGAACCCCGGAAGGTGGAAGCCGAGGCCCATGCTGTCGATACCAGTTGTGAGACCGTAAGTCC
>JAVEWX010000119.1:0-9538 GCA_034004335.1 Bacteroidales bacterium
GCTCGATGGACTTGAGACCAACCTGAAACTGTTAAGATTATCTCTCTCCGATTGATCCCCGTTCAGGCAGGGCTCAAGACATGCCGGAATAGTTGCCTGAAATTCAGTACGAATCCTGCCCGGTAAGTCCGGCGCCGGGATAAAAAATTGTTTTGCCTTCTGCTTGAGGTCTGCAATATTTATCTATATTTATAGATTGATTTATCTGATCGGCAGTTCATGGATCTTACGCGAAGGATACGTGACAGGATGATGCGGAAGGGCCTGATGTTTGTTTACCGGGGTGTGGTCACCAATATCAATTCCCTGTCACTGCTCATGCTTCTCGAAAAGGAGATGGAAAGCTCGGAATTCGGATTTGCCGGAAGGAAAAGGCTTTTCATGTTTGTACTTGAGTCGTTGCAGAACATTTCGCGCCACACCAAGCAGGATGACTATGCAAGAATGTCGGTTGTGGCCTACTCAAAAACCGATACCGGTTATAGCGTAGCCACCGGAAACGTTATTGACGCTGAAGGTGTTCCTGACCTGAGAAAGAGGCTCAGGCAGATCAACAGGCTTGACCCGAACGATGTCAGGGCGGTATACAGGAAGATGCTTGACAACGCCGAGTTCAGCAACAAAGGCGGGGCAGGTCTGGGACTTATCGAAATGGCCAAGAAGACGGGCAACAAGCTCGACTATGACTTCATTAAGCTTGATGACAGGTTCTATTATTATGTTCTGAGCAAAACTGTCGATGCTGCCGGAACCGGAACCCATCAACCGGCTGGTGACCGGAAATTCAGCGGACGGACCATAATGAGCTTCGAGAACCTGCTGGCAAGGAATAACATATACATGGTATGGTCGAATCATATTACCCCCGATGTCGGAAAGGAAATGCTCTCCTTCACTGAGACCAAGCTTAGGGAGGATGATATTGATTCAGGAACCAAGAAAAAGGTGTTCAGCATCCTGGTGGAGATTCTCGAGAACATTGCCAAATATAGTCCGGGCAAAGAGCAGGAAAAGAAATTCGGTATGCCCGTGGCTGTTATAAAAATGCAGGGAGGCTCATTCTATGTAACAACGGGTAATCTGATCCGGAATTCCAAGGTTGCGAACCTGCGCGAAAAGCTGGAAATGGTCAACAGTTACGACAGGGCAGGCCTGAAGAAGCTATATCGCCGTTTATTGTCAGAGCAGAGTTCATCGGCAGATAGCACCGGAAGCATGGGTCTTATCGACATAGCACGCAAATCGGCCAACAGGCTCGACTATGCCTTCGACAAGGTCAACGACGATTATTCCTACTATATTCTGGGTGTAAAGGTTGACGATCAGGAGTCTTAGGCAAAATCTGTAAGCTTAAGTTCCCGCCCATCCCATACAGCATAGCTGCTTCCGCTTATCCAGTCTCCAAGGAACAGGACGGTTCCTCCCTTATCAAGTTCGTATTTCAGTGAGAGGTGGCGGTGACCGAAAATAAAGTAATCGATTCTCCCTGAGCTATTCACTGACCTTGCATACCTGATGAGGTCCTCGCGGTCCTCACCCATGAAAGGAGTATATATGCCCTTACCCAGCCGGCTCGATAGTGACCACCTGTGGCCCACTGCCACACCTATACGCGGATGCAGGGCTGACCACATAGCCCTTATCAGCCTGTTCCTGAAAAGAAACAACAGCAGCCTGTATGCCCTGCTCGAGGATCCAAGACCCTCCCCGTGAGCAAGATGAAACTTTTTCCCATCGAATTCAACCTCGAGGGCCCCATGATGTACCTTCATACCACACTCTTCTGAAAGGTAATCTGACGTCCACATGTCATGGTTACCGGTAAGAAAATACACGGGTATACCATGGTCGGTCAGTTCAGATATCTTTCCCAGGAAACGTGTGAACCCTTTCGGAACCACATGCCTGTATTCCCACCAGAAGTCAAAGATATCGCCGAGAAGATAAACTGCTGCAGCCTCGGGCGCTATTGTGTCAAGCCATTCCACAACCCTCCTCTCCCTGTCGGTGGGTTTGCCTCCCGATCTCAGTCCCAGGTGAAAATCGGAAGCGAAGAATATCTTCCCGGAGCTACTCACCCTGTTTTAAAGTCCGAACAATTGTTCAAGTTTGATGGCAAGATTTCTTCCGAACAGGTTGGTGGCAATTATTTCGCCATCAGGGTCATAGAGATAATTTGCCGGAAGCGACTGAACATTATAGATATATGCATATTTCAGGTTGGCGGGATCATCTTCCCTGACACTTATCCATGGCAGTTCATCAAATTTTACGGCGTCCCTCCATGCCTGTTCGTCATCATCAATGCTAATCTGGTATATTTCAAATCCCTTCTTCCGGTACAGCTTGTAGTAGTCCTTTAGCAGCAGGTTGTTGGCTATGCATTCTCTCGATTTTGCCGACCAGAAGGCAACGAGAACATACTTCCCTCTCAGCGATGACAATGTTATTCTCCTGCCGTCGATGCTCAGAAGGCTGGGATCGAGAACCATCGGTTCAACCGATTCCGCCATCTGTGCAATCCTGCTCATCTGCATGTTACTGAGCTCCCTGTTAAAATCTTCGGTAAGCGCCTTCACCTGTTTTGAGTTCGGATATTTTACCGACAGGGTATCTGAAAGGAGTTTCATTATCTGCAGATCGCGGGAGTCGTAAAGCACGTATGTCTCATTGTTGAGCTGCTGGTAAAGAGCCTTGATCGATGACATTGAACCAAGGTGGTTGATGATGTAATCAATATTGTACATCCTCTGTTCCATTACCGCGTCATATATGAGCTTTTCCGTTTCAGCCGAGACACTCCTTTGCGAAAGGTCTTCCACGGTTGAAAGATAGACTTTGTTCAGTGAGTCAATCCTGTTTCGGGTGGAGGCGAGCTTCATCTCCAGCTGCCGAATGTTCTCCGATTCATCCGATCCCTCTACCGTGTAATCGGTATGCAATTGAGGCCCTGCGAACCAGAGTCCTATTTTGTCGCCCTGCTGCACCAGCAATGTCACAAAATCCGATGATGAGAAACCAAGCTGGTAGAATTCGGGTTCAGCTGCCGGGAATTTAAATCTGAAACTGCCATTTTTGCCTATTTTGACTGAATCGATCAGCCTCAGCATGTCAACGTCGTTTTTCCAGAGTTTCAGATATGCGGCCGGGGGTTCCTGTATCTTTCCCTTAACGGAAGCAGATTCCCTGTTCAGACACCCCGCAAAAAGAGCCGCAATCAGCACGATTATTACCGAAATCCTTTTACTCATTTTATGGCAGGATGGTTATTGTTAGTTGAGAAGGGCACCCAGCACCTCGATGAGCCTCTCGCCCCTCAGATTTGCATCAATTACTCTGCCCTCACTGTCGAGCAGCAGGTTAAAGGGGATACTTTCAATTTTATACGTTGGTACCACTATTGAGTTCCAGTACATTACGTCACTTACATGGATCCATCTTCCCAGTTTGTCTTCTTCGATACCCTTAAGCCAGTCCTCACGGGTTCTGTCGAGACTTACCTGGAAGATTGTGAAACCCTTGTTGCTGAACATGTCATAGGCCTTAACGAGAACCGGACTCTCCTCTCTGCAGGGAGGGCACCATGCGGCCCAGAAATCGAGCAGGACAACCTTGCCACGTGTCGATGACAACCTGATTGTGTCGCCGCTCACCGAGGGGAGTGCTATCTCGGGAACCGATGAGCCCGGAGAAAACATGCCGCCTGAGGCCTGTTCTTCTATGGCAGTTTTTATTTCGGCCAGTTGCGTATGGAACGACTTGACCGGTTCGGTTTCGGGGTAAAGTGCATATAGTACCGAATCGACCTTAACGAAATAATCGAGGTTCTCAACGGGATGGAGTACGTACATGCCGGGCGACACCTGCTGGTACAGAGCAATAAGGCTTGCGATGGATGTCGGATTATCATCAATAAATTTCCGGGTGTAATCCCTGACACCTTCAATAATTAACTGTGCACGGGCATCCAGATCCTCGAGTACCCTGTCGAGTTCGGGGTTCTCAAGGTTGTCAAGATATTCCTGCTGTAGCTCATTAAGCTTTCCAATGGCTCCCCTGAGTTCAGTGTTGTATTGATGCATAAGCTCAGTTCCCTTTGCGCCTTTAATGATTGCAGGTGCGTTCAGGGAGTCAAAATGTGCAGTAACTTCGAGGTGTTCCCCTGGTTCGATAAGGACAGTCATAAAGCTTTCCTCGGTGGCTCTCATTACATAAAACAGCGGATTTTCAGCTTCCCTTTTAAACCTGAACTCACCCGAGCTGGTTAATTTCACGGAGTCGACCACTTCAATTTCTTCAGCTTTAAGTTCTTCAAGGTATATATATGAATCGGCAGGAGCTCCTTCGAGCCTGCCGGAAATAGTGAGATTCCTGTTCATACAACCTGTGGCTGACAAGGCCAGGAATGCCAGGGCAATAAGATGGTTCTTCATGATGGGTATATTTATTTCATTAATAATGAACTGCAAATATATTGTTTTTTACTTCAACAGGATTCAGGTTGATGGCAAAATGAATCTGCTGCTGTCATCTCACCGGGGTGCCAGATTCATTTTTTTGTGAAATTTCCCATTTGCCTTGGAAAATCGTTTAAAATGTCTTAATTTTTAGAACTTTTAATATCAGATAATTAATCTCTTATGGGGTACATTAATTTCGATAAGTCTCAGGTAGTTAACCTCGAATATTCATTATCGCGTGAGATTGTAAGGACAAACAGGGCAGGATCATATTCCTCAACCACCATAGTGGGATGCAACACCCGCAAATATCACGGCCTGCTGGTCTGCCCTGTAAAAGATTTCGGAAATGAGAGGCATGTGCTGTTGTCGGCTCTCGATCTTACGGTAATACAGGATGGCAAATCATTCAATACGGGTGTAAGGAAGTACAAGGGAGATTTTTATAACCCGAAGGGTCATAAATATATTGAGGATTTCAGCATTGAGTACATTCCGAAGATGGAGTTCAGGGTTGGAGGCGTCTTCCTCAGGCAGGAGAGGTTACTTGTTCATTATGAGGAGCAACTGCTGTACAAGTACACAGTACTGGAGGCTGCAGAACCATTGACACTGCAGATAAGGCCATTCCTTGCGTTCCGGAACATTCACAGCCTTACCAGGGCTAACATGTCGGCAAACACCAGGGTTGAATATGAAAAGAACGGGATCAATATCTGCCTCTATGAGGGGTTCCCGACGCTTCACATGCAAACATCCTGCAATGCGGAATTTGTGCCGGTTCCCGACTGGTACCTGGGGGTCGAGTATCTGGAGGAACAGAAGAGGGGATACGATTACTCGGAGGATCTGTTCAATCCGGGCTTTTTCGAAATAAAGGCTAAGGAGGGAGACGTGATAATTTTTTCCGCCTCAACAAAGGAAGAAAATCCGGGGGGATTTAAAGCCAAGTTTACCAGGGTGATTAAGAGAAAAGTACCCAGGGACAGCTACGAACACTGTCTGGAAAATGCGGCGCAGCAGTTCATTGAAAAGCATGATGACGATACGCTTATAATAGCCGGCTACCCATGGTTCGGGGCATGGGGGAGGGATACCTTTATTTCGCTTCCCGGCATCTCGCAGGGAAGGAACAGGGAGGGTTTTTTTGAGGAGGTTCTTGACACCCAGGTGGCGAGACTGAAGGACGGACTCTTCCCCAATATGGGTGATCCCGGTAACCCGGCCTATAACTCGGTGGATGCACCTCTATGGTTCTTCTGGGCATTGCAGCAATATGAAATTCAAACCGGCAAATCATTATGGCAGAGATATGAAGAGGCTGCCGTTTCAATTCTGAGGGCTTATCGCGATGGTACCCACTACAATATACATATGAGGGATAACGGACTCATTTATGCGGCTGCTCCCGGCAAGGCACTTACATGGATGGATGCTGTTGTTGAAGGTACACCGGTAACTCCCAGGTCAGGTTATGCGGTTGAGATCAATGCCCTCTGGCACAATGCAGTCTGTTATACCATTGAAATGGCTGCAAAACATGGCAACAAAAAGCTGGTCAGAGAATTTGAGAAATTGCCCGACCTGATGATGAAATCATTCATTTCGGTATTCTGGGATGAGAAGGAGGGTATCTTAGCCGATTCAGTGAATGATGATTCCGGAAAGGACATGGCCCTGAGACCCAATATGCTGATGGCGGTGTCACTGCCCCATTCCATGCTGACCCTTGACCAGATGAAGAGGATTCTCGACAGGGCAGCAGCCGAGTTGCTTACCCCCAGGGGATTAAGAACCCTTACCCCAAGAGACAGGCACTATTGTGGAATATATGCAGGCAGTCAGGCTGAAAGGGACAGTGCTTACCATCAGGGTACAGCCTGGCCATGGCTTATTGGTCCCTTCTGTGACGGCTGGCTAAAGGTTTATGGAAAGGCTGGTGCTTCGAGAGTAAGTAAGATAATTGACGGATTCGAGGAGGTAATGAACGAACACGGGGTTACAACAATTTCGGAAATTTATGACGGAGATCCTCCCCATCTTCCAAGGGGAGCAATATCACAGGCATGGAGTGTGGCTGAAGTATTGAGGATTATGAAGCTGTTAAAAAGCAAATATCAATAAAACCGGCGGGTATGAGAGTGTTGATGTTCGGCTGGGAATTCCCCCCGCATATCTCGGGGGGATTGGGAACTGCAAGCTATGGGCTCACAAGGGGGATGGCCTCACTCGGCAATGTGGAGGTGATTTTCGTGGTACCCAAAGCATGGGGTGATGAGGACCAGTCGATGGTAAGGCTGGTCGGAGCCAATACCATCCAGGTGGCTTTCAAAACAATTCATTACAGCGGTATAAAGAGGGGGATAGAGAAGGTGGAGATAGAGTCAAGGATCATACCCTATACCGATCCGGAAGATTTCTGGAATTATACACGCGCAGAGGTGGCCGGAAGGAAGGTGTATATTTCAACCGATGATAAGGGACGGGTGGAATTTTCCGGGAAATATGGCCCGGGACTTATGGAGGAGATAAGGAAGTATTCTGTTGTAGCATCCGTCATTGCCCAGGAGTATGATTTTGATGTCATACATGCCCACGACTGGCTTGCCTATCCTGCAGGAATAGAGGCAGCCAGGACATCAGGGAAGCCACTGGTCATACATGTTCATGCCACCGATTTTGACAGGAGCGGAGGAAATGTTAACCCGGAGGTATATGCAATTGAGAAGAGTGGCATGGACAAGGCTTCCAGGATCATTACCGTAAGTAATCTGACCCGCGATATCGTCATAAACAGGTACAACATCGATCCCGGAAAGGTTATTACTGTCTATAATGCCGTTGACCCGGTGGATATCCCGGATAATGAACACTGGACAAGGGGGTTTGATGATAAGGTTGTGACATTCCTCGGAAGGATAACCCTGCAGAAGGGACCTGAATATTTCATTGAGGCGGCCCACAGGGTGCTGAAGGTGATGAAGAATGTCCGTTTCGTTATGGCCGGTTCGGGTGACATGATGTACCGGATGATAAGGCGCGCTGCTGCGCTTCGCATAACCGACAGGTTTCATTTCACCGGGTTTCTGAAGGGATCTGACGTGTTCAGGATGCTGGCAATGAGTGATTTATATGTCATGCCTTCTGTCTCCGAGCCTTTTGGCATATCACCTCTCGAGGCCATGCAGTCGAATGTGCCTGTCATCATAAGCAAGCAGTCGGGAGTTGCTGAGATACTTACCCACGCCGTGAAGGTGGATTTCTGGGATATAGACGCCATGGCTGATGCAATTTATGGCATACTGACCTACCCGGCACTCTCCAGGATGTTTATCAGGAACGGAAGGGAGGAGGTAATAGCCCTGAAATGGGAAAATTCTGCAAGATTGGTGCGGGATGTGTATTATGAAGTTCTGAACGGACATAAAGAATAGATAATGAAGCATATATCCAAAAAGGCGGTTTGCCTCCATTTTGAAGTGCATCAGCCTTTCAGGCTGAAAAGATACAGGTTTTTTGACCTGGGCAGGGACCACTACTACTATGACGATTATGCCAACGAGTCGATAATGCAGAGGGTTGCTTCGCGATGCTATCTGCCCGCCAACGAAATCCTCCTCGATCTGATTGCCAGGCACAAGGGTAAATTCAGGGTGGCCTTTTCGATAAGCGGATTGGCAATCGATCAGTTCAGACTCTATGCTCCCGAGGTAATAGATTCCTTCAGGGAGCTTGCAGCAACCGGCGCCGTTGAATTCCTGGCCGAAACCAATTCCCACTCACTTGCTTCACTGAAGAGCAGGGAGGAATTTGAAGCACAGGTTAACATGCACATGGCAAAGATGGAAGAACTGTTTGGAGTCAGACCGACAGCCATCAGGAACACCGAAATGATTTACTCCGACCAGATAGGATCATGGATGGCCGATATGGGTTTCAAGATTACACTTACAGAGGGGGCAAAGCATGTTCTGGGCTGGAAAAGCCCTAACTTTGTTTATTGCAATACCATTAATCCGAGGCTGAAGGTTCTTCTGCGCAACTTCGTTCTCAGTGATGACATAGCTTTCAGGTTCTCACACAGAGGCTGGTGTGAATGGCCTCTGACGGCGTCCAAGTATGCAGGTTGGGTCAGACAGGTGGCCGCTTCGGGTGAGGTGGTAAATATTTTCGTTGATTATGAGACATTCGGTGAACACCATGCCAAAGAGACGGGAATTTTTGATTTTTTGTCCCATCTTCCAGCTGCAATATTGAAATCCAGCCCGTTCCGTTTTATGACCCCAAGCGAGATAGCTGACACCTACCAGCCAATAGCGGTTGTACCTGTTCCCTCACCGATCTCCTGGGCAGATGAAGAGAGGGACCTTACGGCGTGGCTTGGCAATGAGCTTCAGACGGCAGCATTTGAGAAGCTGTATGATCTTTCCGAACGAGTCAGGACATGTGCCGGTGAAGAGCTTAAAAAGGACTGGGTATATTTGCAGTCGAGCGATCATTTCCATTACATGTGTACCAAATTCTTTTCCGACGGCGCTATTCATGCCTGGTTCAACCCATACGAAACACCGTATGACGCATTCATGAATTACATGAACATTCTGAGCGATTTTGAACTGAGGATTAATCAGGAGGTGCCGTGCAGCCAGGAATACGTAATGTCAATGAAACTCAGGGAAGCAGCAAGGGACAAGGACTTTGAAATAGAAAAGCTTCAACGTGAGCTCGATTTGCTGAGGAAGAAGGCTGTGAAGGCGGGAAACGGAAAGGTATCCTTAAAGAAAACTGATACCGGGAAGGTGACTGAAAAGCCGGAAAAGGTTTCGGCGAAGAAATCCGCGGTTACGAAAAAGACCGTTTCATCTCCAAAGAAGGTTCCACCAGTAAAGGCAGTAAAAGCGAAAGGAACAACATCCGTAAAGAAATCACAGAAAAAACAATAACTTTTAAATAATTAACTTAAGTTGCTATCTATAAAAACTTTTCATTTATAGTAAAAACGAATATGAAGAGGATTACTTTCATCAAAAACCCATCAACTGTAACTGCATGAATACGTTTTGGCAACATACTGGATA
>JAVEWX010000120.1:0-9462 GCA_034004335.1 Bacteroidales bacterium
CCCATTCACACGCCCTTCTGTTCGGTCTTGAGATGGCACCTCCGGCTGCAGTGGGTGAGTACCACGACGACGGCCAGGTACTGACCTTCGGAAGCGTTGAGGTGGAGGCAATTTATGTGCCCGGACATTCAGCGGGCAGCATAGCCTATTATTGCAGGGGTGAGGGCGCACTTTTCACCGGAGATGCCCTCTTCGCTGGCAGCATTGGCAGAACCGACCTTCCCGGCGGCAACCTCGACAGGCTGAAAACCGGCATCACAAAACGGTTGCTGACGCTTCCCGATGAGACCGTCGTTTACCCCGGCCATGGAGAAACAACAACGATAGGCAGGGAGAAGAGTACCAATCCCTGGTTGTCCTAAAGCATGACCGGAGTTATTTTGAATAAGATATCTTATTGCTAAATTTCGGCGGTTTTAAGAAACTCAACAGAATAATATTTGTTTAATATACAAAACAATAAAAGCATGATAACTGATAAATTTGTTGACCGGCACATCGGCCCCCGCGATGAGGAGATACAGTCAATGGTTGAAGCAACAGGAGCAAAATCGATTGAAGATCTCATAGATAAGACTGTTCCCTCATCCATCAGGCTCGACAGGCTGCTTTCTCTTCCACCTGCCATGACCGAGTTTGAATACCTGAACCATATCAGGAAGCTGGGAAAAGGAAACAGGCAATACCGTTCATTTATCGGGCAGGGCTATTATGGCACTGCTGTTTTACCCGTAGTCCTCAGGAATGTGCTGGAGAACCCCTCATGGTACACATCATACACTCCATACCAGGCTGAGATTTCGCAGGGCAGGCTCGAAGCCCTGCTGAACTTTCAGACCATGGTTACCGATCTGACCGGAATGGAGATAGCCAATGCATCGTTGCTCGATGAATCTACTGCTGCTGCAGAGGCTATGCTGATGATGTTTGGTTCCCGTTCCAGGGCTGCTGTCAAGGCCGGTGCCAACAGGTTTTTCATCGACGAGGATATATTCCTCCAGACACTTGACGTGATAGAAACAAGGTCGGCTCCCATGGGTATTGAACTGGTAAAGGGAAAATTCGCCGAAGCATCATTCGATGAAACATATTTCGGTGCCTTCGTACAGTACCCCGCCGCGAGCGGACAGATTCGCGATTACCGCGATTTTGCCGAGAAGGTGCATCAGTCGGGTATGTTGCTGGGTGTTGCTGCAGACCTTATGAGCCTGGCTCTTCTGACGCCTCCGGGAGAATGGGGTGCGGATATCGTTGTAGGGTCAAACCAGCGTTTCGGACTGCCTATGAGTTACGGCGGACCTCATGCAGGCTTCTTTGCCACACGCGATGAGCTGAAGAGAGCCATGCCGGGCAGGATTATCGGCGTATCGGTGGATGTACATGGCAACCACGCCCTGAGGATGGCATTGCAGACCAGGGAGCAGCATATAAAGCGCGAGAGGGCTACCTCCAACATCTGTACTGCCCAGGCATTGCTGGCTACGATGTCATCGATGTATGCTCAGTACCACGGCCCTGACGGAATCAGGCGTATAGCATCCCATATACACGGCGCGGCCTGC
This sequence comes from Bacteroidales bacterium, assembly GCA_034004335.1. Classification (GTDB taxonomy): domain Bacteria; phylum Bacteroidota; class Bacteroidia; order Bacteroidales; family VadinHA17; genus SLNP01. The sequence goes on from JAVEWX010000120.1 coordinate 1,563, forward strand.
ACCCTCGCCTCCAGCCTGAAAAAGCTGGGTCTCAAACTGATTAACACCGACATTTTCGATACGGTAAGGGTGGAACTGCCTGCCGGAACCGATGCTGATACTGTAAGGAGGCTGGCTCTTGCATCGGAGATGAATTTCTGGTATCCTTCCCCGGGGATCGTAAGCATCAGTACCGATGAGGTAACTACCCTGGAAGAGGTTAATAATATTACCGCCGTTTTTGCAGGAGCATTGAAAGCTGCACCGGTCAAGGCAGATGCGCTGTGCGATTGCATCTGCATTGACGACAGGTACCGACGCACCTCAGAGTACCTTACTGCCGGTACCTTTAACATGTATCACAGCGAAACCGAAATGATGCGCTATATCAAGATGCTTGAGCGTAAGGACATAAGCCTCACTCACAGCATGATTTCCCTTGGTTCATGCACCATGAAGCTGAATCCTTCCGCTTCGATGTTCGCCATGAGCTGGCCGGAATTTGGCAATATACATCCATTTGTTCCTGAGGATCAGGCTGCTGGCTACTATAAGCTTATGGATGAGCTGGGCGAGGCATTAAAGGAGATAACGGGTTTTGAGGCTGTTTCATTCCAGCCAAATTCGGGTGCTGCCGGTGAATACGCGGGACTGATGGTGATACGTCAGTATCATATCAGCAGGGGAGAGGGGCATCGCAACGTTGCCCTGATACCATCATCGGCTCATGGAACAAACCCGGCCAGTGCGGTTATGGCCGGCATGGAGGTTATTGTGGTTGAATGTGATGACAGGGGCAATATAAATGTCGGCGACCTGAGGGCAAAGGCTGAAGAGAACAGGGAAAGACTGAGTGCTTTCATGATAACCTATCCGTCAACACATGGTGTTTTTGAGGAGGCTGTGATGGAGATGATCAGGATCGTACATGAAAACGGTGGCCAGGTGTACATGGACGGAGCCAACATGAATGCCCAGGTAGGTCTGACCAGTCCGGGCAGGATAGGGGCGGATGTATGTCACCTCAACCTGCACAAGACTTTTGCCATACCTCATGGAGGCGGTGGCCCGGGCATGGGACCGATACTTGTTGCCGGTCACCTTGCGGAGTTTCTGCCTTCCCATCCGGTTGTGAAGACCGGTGGCAGTCACGGAACAACAGCCGTTGCCGGTGCTCCTTTTGGCAGTAGCCATGTGCTGAGCATCAGCCATGCATATATCATGATGCTGGGTGCAGAGGGACTGAGAAAGTCAACCGAGGTTGCCATACTCAATGCCAACTACCTGGCCGCCAAGCTGAAGGATTACTACAAAATTCTTTACACCGGAGTCAATGACAAGGTAGCACACGAGATGATTCTCGAATGCCGCAACTTCAAGGCTGAGGCGGGAGTAACGGAGTCGGATATAGCCAAGAGGCTGATGGACTATGGTTTCCATGCGCCCACGCTGTCATTTCCGGTAGCCGGAACCCTGATGGTTGAACCTACCGAGTCGGAATCGTTGCGCGAACTTGACAGGTTTATTGACGCCATGATCTCTATCTGGAAAGAGATACAGGAGGTTAAGGATGGTAAGGCCGACAGGGAAGACAATGTACTGCACAACGCGCCCCATACCGCGGCCAGCGTCATTGCCGATAGCTGGAACCATAAATATGGAAGGGAGAAGGCAGCTTACCCCGCCAAATGGGTTGTGGAGAATAAATTCTGGCCGGCAGTAGGCCGTGTTGACAACGGATATGGAGACCGCAACCTGGTATGCTCGTGCGATCCTATCGATTCATACAGGGTGGAAACCTTCAGATTCGGCAAGCTGAACGAATCAGAATAGGTCCTCAATAACCATCGAATAGAGGTCGGGCAGGGGTATTCCGAAGACTTTTGCCTGCTGAGGAATGATGCTTTCACCCGTCATGCCGGGAATGGTGTTTATTTCCAGGAACCGAGGCTCTCCGTCGGTAACAATGAAGTCAACCCTCACAATTCCGCTGCAGCCCAGTATGTCGTATATTTCTGATGAATACTCCTGTATCTTGTCAGTAACATCCGCCGGTAGTCTGGCCGGGGTTATCTCATCAGACAGACCCCCGGCATATTTTGCCTCATAGTCGAAGAATTCTTTTTTTGGCACTATCTCGGTAACGGGCATGACTATTTTCCTGTTCCTGGTTTTTACCACGCCGCATGCCACCTCGGTTCCCTGCATAAATGCTTCGGCCAGAACCTCGGGTCCTTCGGCAAAGGCTTTTTCAAGGGCCTCCGGGAAGTCGGTGACGGCCTTCACCTTGGTGACACCGAAACTCGATCCGCTGGCGTTGGGTTTCACGAAAAGAGGCAATCCAAGCTTCTTCACTATTGCCGCGGCATCATGGTTCTGCCCTTTTCTCAGCAGAAGGCCTTCAGTCATTGGCACACCATATTCCTTCAGATACAGCTTGCATGCCTGCTTATTAAATGTAAGGGCCGATACGAATGTCTTGCAGCCGGTGTAGGGTATTCCGATCATGTCGAAATAACCCTGCAGTACGCCATTTTCGCCGGGGTCGCCATGAATGGCAATGAATGCTGCATCAAACCGCACCTTCCTGTCATCGGGCGACATGGTGAAATCATTCTTGTTGATGCCGTACACTATGCCCCGCGGTCCCTCCCAGAACCAGTCGGAGCCGCGCAATGTTACTATGTATGTCTCATACCTGTCCTTAAGCTGCTCAGCCACACCTGCGGCACTTTTCACCGATACCGGGTACTCTGACGAATTGCCGCCGGCTATGATTGCTATAGTTTTCATCGATCGCCTGTTTATTTCTCAAAAGTAATACTATTTGTCTGCGGTGATAAATGATTCCAGGTTAATCGAGGTTCTTTTTACGGTTACATATTGTAGCGGGAACCATTAACTGCCCGTTTTTTAATACCTTTGGGGGACCAAAACAAAAAAAATCAGACCAATGAAAAAGGGATGTGCAGTAGGAATAGCAATCGGGGCGATAGGCCTGTTAGTTATTGTTCTCCTGATCTCATGGGGGGTAAGAATTTACAACCAGATTATCCCCATGAATGAGCAGGTAGGCATGCAGTGGAGTAATGTCGAAACGCAGTACCAGAGGCGTGCCGATCTGATACCTAATTTTGTGAACACCGTTAAGGGAGCTGCCGCTTTTGAGCAGGAGACTCTTACCAGGGTTATTGAGGCCAGGGCAAAGGCAACCCAGGTTACGGTTGACCCTTCGAATATAACACCCGAACAGCTGCAGGCTTTTCAGGCAGCACAGGGGGAGGTCAGTTCCGCCCTTGCCAGGCTTATGGTGGTTGTCGAGCAGTACCCTGAGCTTAAGGCAACACAGAATTTCAGGGACCTTCAGGTTGAGCTGGAAGGAACCGAGAACCGGATCTCCATAGCGAGAAACAGCTTCAATGAGGCAGCAAGAAACTACAATACCTTCATCAGGCAGTTCCCGAACAATATTATCGCTTCCTTTACCAAATTCACTGCCCGTCCCTATTTCGAGGCCGATGAGACCTCGAGACAGGCACCGAGGGTGGAATTTTAATACTAACCATGCGGGCATCAGTTTTTTTTACTCCTGAGCAGCAGGCAGGTATCGTCAGGGCAATCGGCAATGCCGAAGACAAGACCTCGGGTGAGATACGTGTTCATCTCGAGACATCCTGCAAGGGAGATGTGCTCGATGAGGCTGCCTGGCTTTTCCGGAAACTCGGCATGCATAATACGGCAAAACGCAATGGCGTGCTGATATATGTCGCCACCAGGGAACGCAAGTTTGCCATCGTGGGAGATGCAGGGATAAATGATGCTGTAGCCGAAGGCTTCTGGGATGAGGTGCGCGACCATATGCAGAAGAGGTTCATGGAGAACAGGATTGCTGAAGGTCTTATTGAGGGTATCCTTATGACGGGAGACCAGTTGAAGAACTATTTTCCTAATGAAGATGATGACATCAACGAGCTTCCCGATGCCATTTCATCGGGCGAAACGGATTAAAAGCGGTAAAGCATGAAAAGTGCAAGGTGGTTATTACTAACATTGGTACTGTTTTGCGCATCACTGTCCGTAACCGGCCAGGGTCTGCCTGCCCGTCCCGTTCCGCCCCGGCTGGTGAATGATTTTGCCGGCATCCTCAGTCAGACAGAGGTAACCGCGCTGGAGAACAAGCTGGTGGCCTTCGATGACACAACATCGAATCAGATATCTATTGTGATTGTTGATGACCTGTTGGGTTACGACAGGTCGGATTTTGCTTTCAGGCTTGCCGAGGCATGGGGTATCGGCCGCACGGACCTCGACAACGGAGTCCTTGTGCTGGTCAGAACCAAGACCCCCGGTGCCAGGGGCCAGGTATTCATTGCAACAGGGTATGGGCTCGAGGGAGCCATTCCCGATCTTGTATGTGCCGATATAATTGACAGGGAGATGTTGCCGAGGTTCCGCAACGATGACTATTACGGGGGACTCGATGCGGGTACTGATGTGCTTATGTCGCTTGCAGCGGGAGAATACAATTACGATCAATACAGGAGCGGGCAGGGTGATGACGCTGCCGCGACGGCAGGAGGCATCATCTTCTTCATAATCTTCATTGTTGTTGTGGTGGCTATTGCCTCGGGCAGGTCGAACAACAGGCACATAAGGGGTACCGGTGCCGGCAATCTTCCCCTGTGGCTGCTTCTAAGCATGATGGGTGGCGGCAGGTCACATGGCGGCAGCTGGGGCAACTTCTCAGGTGGCGGAGGCGGCTTCAGGGGTGGCGGTGGATTTGGCGGCTTCGGTGGCGGCAGCTTTGGAGGGGGAGGTGCCGGTGGTAGCTGGTGATACTGCAGCTACCTGATCCTCAACGCGATGCGATGTATGTTCTCCACCTGTCAATAACCTGTTTCATATCGTCAGGCAGTTCCGATTCAAATACCAGTCTCTTTCCTGTAGTGGGATGTGTAAAGCCCAGCGACCTCGCATGGAGAGCCTGCCGGGGTAGCATCATGAAGCAGTTGCGTACGAACTGCTGATATTTGGTAAATGTGGTGCCCCTGAGTATGCGGTCACCCCCATATTCACCGTCATTGAAAAGCGGGTGGCCTATATGGCTCATATGAACCCTTATCTGGTGGGTACGGCCGGTTTCAAGCCTGCACTCTATCAGTGAAATATAACCCAGTTCTTCAATGACGCGATAATGGGTTACCGCATGTTTGCCTTCGCTGCCATCGGTAAATACATACATCAGTGTCCTGTCCCTGGGGTTCCTGCCTATGTTACCCGTTACGGTGCCTTCCGGCGGCTTTGGTACCCCCCAAACCAGGGCAATATATTGCCGCTCGGTGGTTCTCTCGAAGAACTGCCTCGCCAGGTGTGCATGGGCCAGCTCACTTTTGGCAACGACAAGGAGCCCGCTGGTATTTTTGTCAATCCGGTGAACCAGTCCGGGCCTCATCTCTCCGGAGCTGAACAGGGGATTGTCGCGAAGGTGCCACATAAGTGCATTGACGAGTGTGCCGGTGTAGTTGCCGTATGCAGGGTGCACAACCATCCCGGGTTCCTTGTTGACTACTATTACCTCGTTATCCTCATAGACTATGTTTATGGGGATATCTTCGGGGATCATCTCGATTACCCTGGGAGGATTGGGCAGCAGTATCTGGATAAGGTCGTGGGGTTTGACCCGGTAACTTGACCTTACAGGCCGGTCGTTGACAAGTATGTTCCCGGCGTCGGCAGCAGACTGTATGCGGGTGCGAGAGGCCGTCTCAATCCTGACGGCCAGGTATTTGTCAATCCGGATCAGTGACTGCCCTCCGTCGACGACGAACCTGAAGTGTTCATACAGTTCCTGCTGTTCACCCTGATCTTCAAGCAAAGGATCACTCATCAGCCTGCCTTGATAAATCTGTTTCGGGCAACCGGGACCCTCCCCCTGGAGGTGACGAGAACATATACTCCCGGCCTCAGCGAGCTGACATCTACTGATTGCCTGTATTCGCCTGTGTAGACAATCCGCCCCGTCATATCGTAAATGACAATGGTGAGAGGTCCTGAGAGTTGATCACCCGTCGCGATATTCATTATGTCCCTGACAGGATTCGGCCAGAGCGTTATTTCCTGTGGCTGCAGGCTTATATTTTCAACTCCGGTTGCCGGTATCCTGGGGCCCGTCACGGCCCTTATCATCAGAGTGCCGTTCATCTGTGACTGGTACCAGTCATTGTTCAGCCAGTAGTACTGCCGGCCTCCATGTGGAGTATTGAAATCAAATCCGGCGTTGAGAAAGGTTTCGGATCGCTGTCTCCAGCCAATGAAGAACACATTGTCAATATAGACAGGATCGTCGAGGATGTAGGTATGGAATCCGTTGATACCCTCCCCCTGTTCAACCATAACTTCTTCCATTACATATATCATGTCGCCGGGGACCCCTGCATTGTTGTTCCAGACTGCCAGGTCGAATGATCGCTGGTTGGAGTTCAGGTAACTGTCGTTGAAGCATATCTCAATCGCCCTTAGCGAATCGGGCACCCAGGCCCTGAACCTGTATGCTACCATGGCATTGCGTGAACCAAGGCCGTTTATTCCGTATCCGGCCTCTGCACTGCCGTCGTCGAAGGAGAATACATTACCGAATTGCTGGATATAGAAAAGGGTATCATTTGCTTTGCGGTCAAACTCATCGGTGATGAGCCAGCTTCTTACACGGTAGTCAACAGTATCGGAGCCTGTTGTGCTATAGGAGAAGAAGAGGGGTGCGTCGTAACTTACCACACTCATGGAATCGGTGTTGACCGCGGTGGCGTCAGATGTGTGGACCGTTTCGCCGGTGTTGAGGTTCTTAATGTCGAACATCCTTGTAACGTTCCTGGTTATCGTGTCATTATTCCTGTAGGTAACCGGTATGGCTGATCCCATTTCATTCAGAACGACCTGCCTGAAATGTTTCATTGGCATTGATTCATGTGTTTTCAGCAGTGAACGCAAAGGCAGGGTAATGGCAACATCATGATAAATAGTATCGGCGCTGTTCCTGTCCCTGTCGAGCCAGACATAGTCGATATTCCAGTTGTCGCCGCTGGTTTTCATTGCAGGGTCCGCAGTTGACTCGCTGAGGCTCCCATAGGCTGTGAAGCGTAACCTGAAACCCTTCTTGAGGAAATGGGTCTGAACGATTGGTATGATGATACTCCTGAAAGGGTGGGGCTCTCCTCCTTCAGCTTTCCATATATGGTGCCACGAAGCTGTTTCGGGTGACCAGAACTGGAGGGTCAGCGAGTCACCCTCCTCGGGAAGGTCACCCATCCCTCCCGGTTGATAGAGGAAGCTGAGGAAGAGGCTGTCGGAAGGGAGGAGGTTGATATTTATCGGTTTGCTGGTCAGTATATCGGCTTTGAAAACCCATGTGTCGGCGTTGGCATAAAGCCGGCCTGCCTCATCGAGAAGATCAAATGTTGCCAATCCCCACGATATCTGGTCAGAGCTGAAGGTGTTGTTTATGAAGAGATTCCTGTCGGTCCAGAGGATTGTATCCGGATAATGACCGGCATAGGAGAAGTCATCAAGGAAGGGTAGCTCAAGAGTGTCGGCAATGCCCTTACCCGGCTTGCCGGAGGCTTTCGTTGCCGGGTCTGTCAGGAGGCTGTTGCCTGTCAGTCCTGTTACCACCTCCTGGCCGGCAAGGCTGATTCCCGCAATCAGGACCATGAGAGTTATGAACAGCCTCCGGGTCATATAAGGTCATGAAGATTACTCAGTCCTGTCAGCAGTTCAATCCGGATGGTGTCATTATGCATGATAAGCGTTGAATCAACGGGCAGCTTGAGTGAGTCAACCGTCAGCCAGAGATATATTGTTGATCCGAGCTGCAGGGTAGCTTCCTCGGCATATTCCGGGTTCTGCTTGAAGACAAATGCGTTTA
>JAVEWX010000121.1:0-9423 GCA_034004335.1 Bacteroidales bacterium
GCTTGACAGGGAAATTGAGCAACTTTTGGCGTATCTCAATGAAAAGATTGGAAAGAGGAATATTCTGGTTTACTTTACAGCAGCCCATGGTGTATGTGAAGTACCCTCTGTCCTTGACAGGGTAAGGATTCCGTCGGGGTATTTCAGACCCAACCAGGCGATTACGCTGTTGCGTAGTTACCTGGATGCAGTCTATGGACAGGGTAATTGGGTCAGAGCCTACCACGAAAGGCAGATATTCCTGAACAGGAGTCTTATTGAGGATGCCCGGATACCACTGGAAGAGATACAGAATCGTGTTTCTCGGTTCATGGTCCAGTTTTCGGGAGTATCTGCGGCTTACCCGTTTTTCGCATTTGAAACGGATAATTTCTCCAACGGACACCTCAGGAGGGCCGGCAACAACCATTCACCCCTCAGGTCGGGCGACGTGATACTGATACTTCAGCCAGGATGGGTTGAGAACGGCGAATACATAACGAACCATAACTCACCATACGATTATGATGCCCATGTTCCGCTTATATTTTATGGATGGAGTGTAAACAGGGCCACTGTCAACAGGAGGGTAAACCTGACTGATGTCGCCGCAACACTCTCTGCGATAATGAGGATACCCCTGCCCAATGCCTGTTCCGGAGAGCCGCTTACGGAGCTTATGAGATAGTTGGTATGGTTTTTGAATCACCGTGGAATATAATAATTTACTATTAGTACATTTTTATATATTTGCAATCATTTTAATAACCAAAACCTGAAGTATATGACTATTAATTACAAATCACTCTTGAAGTCACTGACAGTAGTAGCCATCATGGTGCTTTCTGTCAACGTTTCGGCACAGGTTACCATGAAAGAAGTTGCCGATGCATTTAACCGTGGCGTTCAGTTGGCCCCGACTAGTCCGGAGATGGCAATAGCATCATTTGAGCAGGCTATTAAGTATGCTGATGAGGTAGGAGGTGATGAGGCTATGGCCGCAAAGAATAATGCAATGACCCAGATTCCAAAGCTTTACTTCGACTGGGCCAGGTCACTTGCCGGCAAGAATGATCTCAACGGAGCTCTGACGCAGCTTAAGAACTGCATTACTGCTTCAACTAAGTACAATAACACACAGTATCCCCAGATGGCCAAGCCTACAATCGCGAGTATTTACCTGGCACTTGGCAACAATGCAATGAAAGAGAAAAAATATGATGAAGCAGTAGCCAGCTATGATTCTTCAATAGAATATGATCCCAAAAGCATCAAGGCATATCTTGGCAAGGTCCTTCTTTATAATGAGAGGGGTATGCCTGACAAGATGGTGGAGGCTGCAATGGGAGGCATGAATTCAAACCCCAGGCCTGCTGACCTGGCCGTTGTTGAGGATATCAAGAAGGTTGTAAGCGCATATTATTTCAATTCTGCACAAAAGACTATGCAGGCCAAGGAGTACCCTGCTACGGAGGAGAACCTTCAGAACGCAATTAAATTTGGTATGGATGCAAATCCGATTGTGTATTACCAGCTGGGTCTTGCGCGTATCTCAATGAATAAATGGGATGATGCTGTTCTCGCACTTCTCGATGCAGCAGACCTCGATGAGGGTCAGGCTGCCGACAAGGCAAAATACTATTTCAATCTCGGCAAATGCTATGAAGCCCTTGGCAATGCCCCTAAGGCATGTGAATCATACAAGAAGGCTCTCTACGGTGAGTTTGCCGCCGCAGCCAAGTTCCAGATTGAAAATGTTTTGAAGTGCGGATAGGCATATTAATCGGAAGCGAAGATAATTAACCGGGCAGGTTCCCCGGTAAGAAAAGAGGCTGTCGGGGTGTTAACCGGTGGCCTCTTTTCTCTTCAGGTTTATGTTGTCCCTTACCTGGCAGGCCTCGGTAAGCAGGGTGCAGTTTTCCTCCACGCCATTGCCGACAACAATCATGTCGGCGCCTGCCATATATGCTTCCCTGACTGCAGTGGCGGTACGCATACCCCCACCCACTATCAGAGGCAATGTCAGGCTCCCGCGTACAGCGGTTATTACCCGTGCCGGCACGGGATTCTCTGCCCCGCTTCCTGCTTCGAGATAAATGAGTTTCATTCCAAGCAGCTCACCAGCGATGGCAGTAGCGATTGCAATGTCGGGCTTTCCCGGGGGGATTGGCTCGGTGTTGCTCATGTACTCCACCGATGTTCTGGTACCCCTGCCAATAAGTATATACCCTGCAGGGATGACTTTTTCCCGGATTTTCTTCAGGAATGGTGCTGCTATTACATGGTTGCCGATGAGCAGTTCGGGGTTTCTGCCGGAAATAAGCGAGGGAAGGATAACATAATCTGCCTTATCGGTAATCTGCATCAGGTTCCCCGGAAAGAGCACCACCGGGATGCTGCATCTTTTCTTTACCTCCAGTACAAGCTTATCAATCGGGTTGAAAGTAAGGCTGCCGCCGGTGAAGATGAAATCTGCCCCGGCATCGACAGCCCTCTTTATAACATCAGCAAGGGCTGGTCCTTCGGTCTTATCTGGATCCAGCAGTAGGGCTAAACTCTTTCTGTTTCTCGATATCATCATTCTCGTAGCGTTTCTTTGTCCAGACCATGGCGTAATTCTCATACCTTGTATACCACAGGTTGAACGTCTCATCAATCCTGTCGGTCCTTACTATTCCGCTTATCTCTCCCGATTCATTTACCTCGAAGGGCAGTATTGTGATATCTTTCCTGATGCTTATACCCTCTTTGTCACATATCTTGTAAAGGGCCTCCTTGGCGCACCAGTGGATATAGAGGTGGTACCTCTTCCTGTCCCTGTCCCTGACTATTTTCTCCTTCCTGTTGATAAATTTGAATGCAAAGGCCGAAATGTTTGCGCTCATATATTCCAGGTCAATGCCAACCTTCTCGGTCCTGCTTAGCAATAATGAAGTAAGGTTGTGGGAGTGTGATATGCTGATGAAGTGCGAACCATCGCCGAGGAAGGGTTTATTGTTTCTGTTGTACACAATTCTTGCATCACGACCTATCAGTTCTGCCAGTAAGGCCCTGACGCTCAGGAACTCTATTCTTCTTGAATTATTTCTGAAGGAGTCCAGTTTCTTTTTATCCGCATCGGTGAGGTTAACATAATCCATCAGAGAATGTATATCCTCCTCAATCTTCCAGACCCCGAGGATTGTATTCTCATTCAGAAAATGTTTTGTAATACAGCTCATGATTCAGAAGTTTACAGCCTCTCCCTCCATTCCAGGGTTTCGATGAGATGAATGATGTCCTCCCTGAAAAACCCTATAACCGGGGCGAGTGAGTCTTCGTTGGGTGATGCGAAAAAATACAGTGATCCTCTCAGGAAATGCCTGATGCTGTCGGTAACATAGAATTGAATTGCAGTTGCAGTATTACCTTTCAGGTCATATAGCAGCCCATAAATATTGTCTTCTTCATTAATGTAGGGGGTTTCGGTTATTGCATCGGCCTTGATTGTATGATTGTAGGTAAGTGTGTAGGAATCTTCGAGCACCGAGGGGAGGTTCCCCTCGATGGTTTTGTAACTCAGATGGATTTTTGCATTATAGCCGGGGAATTCTATGTTAAACCAGCAGGGTTCAGCATCCCTTTCATCGCTTGGTTTAAGGAGCCCGTAAACAGGATATTCGAAGATGAATGGACATACCGAGTCAAATGGGCGGTAATGTTTTTCAGGCAGGTCGATTCTGAAATATCCCATTGGGCGTGGCTGATCTGACCTGTTGCATCCGCAGAGTATTAAGACAGCAAAAAGAGCCGGCCCTATCAGTTCAGCTTTTGATATTCCCTTTTTCATCAAGCAGTGTTACCTTAATTTCCTTAATTCTTCTCCTGTCGGCCGAGGTAACTGTAAAGAGGAATCTTCCAAGAGTAACAGTCTGGTCTTTGGGAGGTATTTCCCCGGTAAGTTCCAGGAGAAGGCCTGCCAGGGTCTCGGAATCTCCCCTTACATACTCAAACGGGTCCCCTTCAATTTCCAGGATTTTGCAGAAGTCGTTGAGCAGGGTCTTGCCCTGAAAGAGCCAGCTGTTCTCTGTATCTTTCCGGTATGTTACCTCTTCATCATCGGTCTCATCAGTAATTTCCCCCACTATTTCCTCGAGGATATCCTCGAGTGTGATAATGCCACTGGTTCCTCCGTATTCGTCAATAACCACTGCCATATGTATCTTTTTTACCTGGAACTCCTTAAGCAGGTCATTGATCTTTTTTGTCTCAGGAACGAAGTATGGAGGCCTGATCAATGACTGCCACCTGAAGGTAGCCGGTTTATCGGTATGGGGGAGGATATCCTTTACATACAGTATTCCCCTGACGTTGTCAAAGGATTCGGAATAGACTGGTATCCTTGAGAAGCCCGATTCATATATCAACGGTAATATTTCGCTGAATCCCCATTTAATGTTAAGGGCCATCACGTCGACACGGGGAGTCATTATCGCGCTGACACTTATGTTCCCGAATTTCACGATCCCCTTCAGTATCTTTTCGTCTTCACCGGTACTTACGGAGGGAAGGTTGAGAGCATCGGAGAGATCTGTCATGCTCAATCCTTTCTGAATAGTGGCGGTCCTTTTTCTGATAAATGATGTTGACATTACAAGGATGGATGCCACAGGTTTGAAAATATAATATGCCAGTTTCAGGTAAGGACACATGAACAAGGCGAACCCGAGCTGATTGTGTGAAGCGTAGACCTTTGGAAGCACCTCCCCGAAAAGCACCAGCAGGAAAGTAATGACAATCACTTCGATGATGAATCCCAGCACTGGACTGGAAGAGAAGTCGAATACCGAACTGCTGATGAAGGCGGCAAGGATAATAATGGAAACATTTATGAAGTTATTGGCAACCAGGATTGTGCTGAGGAGCTTCTCGGGGTTGTTGTGTAATTTCAATGCCGATGCCGCTCTTTTCGACCTGGAGGATTTGAGTTTCCCGAGATCTGCCGGTGAAAGCGAGAAGAAAGCTACCTCGGAGCCTGACATCAGCGCTGAAAGGATCAGCAGTATTAACAGAATGATCAGGCCAATCACAGTTTTCAGGTCGGGGGGATTTGATATTATCCCTGAAATGGCTCCGATAGCAGAAAGAGGATCGTCTGTTTCCAACTTCAAGTGATTTGGTTTGGGAGATTAAAAGGGCAGGTCATCGTCATCTGCAGGGGTAGAGGCTCCGAAAGCCGACTCATCTGTTCCGTTGGTTTCCCCTGCCTTTTCTGCGGCGTCAAAGTCGGATTTGGCTCCGGTCTGCCTGCCGGTGGTTTGGTTTTGTTGCATACCACCTTGGTTATCATTGGATTCATCGGATTGTGAGTCCTGCCTTTTGCCGAGCATCTGCATCTGGTCGGCAACTATTTCGGTGGCATACCGTTTGTTGCCATCTTTGTCATCGTATGATCGTGTCCTGATCTTACCCTCGATATAAAGCTGGCTGCCCTTTTTAACATATTTCTCAGCAGTTTCTGCAAGTCCTCTCCATAAAACGATGTTATGCCATTCAGTCGCAGTAACACGCTCTCCGTCACGGCCCTTATACGATTCACTGGTGGCAAGGGGAAATCTGGCTACCGCAACCCCCTTTTCGAGATACCTGACATCAGGGTCCTTACCGACATTACCAACCAGAATTACTTTATTAACAGACATATAACATTTTTTTAATTGACATGAACAGGATTGTAAAGTTACAAAAAAAAAACTACAGAGCAACACAGCACTGGTGGATATATATAGTGCTTGTAATAAGTGGTTTATGGCATTAAATCTTGTGCGGGTGAAATGCCGGGGCGACAAGGTTAAATCTATATGCTTGTATTATAGATAAGTAATGATGCATTTGTAAAATAAAAATTTGATTACGATACTATTATGATGAAATAATATTTTATATTTGCACAGTTGAAAACAGGAACAAAAAGCTATAAGATATATTTTGTTGAATTCTAAAATTATCATCAGATGACTAAAGCAGACATTGTTAATGAAATTGCCAAGAACACCGGTATTGAGAAGGTTGCAGTACAGAAAACTGTCGAGGCATTTATGGAAACAGTAAAAGACTCCATGGTTGCGGGTAATAATGTTTACCTCAGGGGCTTCGGAAGCTTTATAGTTAAGAAGAGGGCTAAGAAAACAGCCAGGAATATTTCAAAGAACACCACCATAATTATTCCTGCCCACAATATTCCGGCATTCAAACCGGCAAAAACATTCATTACGAAGGTTAAGGATAAAGTTAAGAAGTAGAAGTTATGCCTAGCGGAAAGAAGAGAAAAAGACATAAGATGGCCACGCACAAAAGGAAGAAGAGGCTTCGCAAAAACAGACATAAGAAGAAGAAGTAATCCTGTCGTGACATGATCAGCAACACTAAACCTAAAGATCTTCCGGTCTTTAGGTTTGTTGTATTATGACCGATAATATTTAATGAAATACATTCAGGTGTGAGTAAAGATCTGATAATTGATGTCAATGAATCTGAGGTCACCATAGCATTGCTCGAAGATAAGCAGTTAATTGAACTGAACAAGGAGAAGAGGACGATCCGGTTTTCTGTCGGTGACATCTACCTGGGGAAGGTGAAGAAAATAATGCCAGGGCTCAACGCAGCCTTTGTTAATGTTGGATTCGAGCGCGATGCCTTCCTTCATTATCTCGATCTTGGTGCCCAGTTGAGGACCCTGCAGAGATATTACCTTTCTGCACTCCAGAAGAAGGGAAGAATTCCTCCGGTACACAAGATTAAACCGGAACCTGATATTGACAAGGATGGAAAGATACAGGATGTACTTGCCACCGGGCAGACGGTAATAGTTCAGGTAACCAAGGAGCCCATCTCCACGAAGGGTCCCAGGCTCTCCTCTGAAATATCGCTTGCCGGTAGAAACCTGGTTCTGATACCCTTCTCCGACAAGGTCTCCGTTTCCTCAAAGATTGAAAGCCAGGATGAGAGGAACAGGCTTAAGACTTTGATACAGAGCATTAAGCCAAAAAACTATGGTGTTATTGTCAGGACTGCCGCAGAGGGGAAGAAGGTTGCCCTCCTCGATGCTGAACTCAGGGAACTGGTAAACAGATGGGAATCGTCCTTCAGTGCAATACGGAAAGATATTAAATCACCGAAGCTTCTTATCGGAGAGCTGAACAGGGCAACAACATTTATCAGAGATATGCTGAATGTGAGTTTTAACAGCATTCAGATAAATGATGAGGTCTTTGCCGGAGAGATAAGGAGGTATATAAGGGATATAGCCCCGGAGAAGGAGAAAATAGTCAAATTCTACAAAGGGGCTCTTCCCATATTCGACCACTTCGGGGTCAGTAAACAAATTAAGGCTCTCTTTGGGAAAACAGTATCAATACGTCACGGCGCATATCTGATTATCGAGCATACGGAGGCCCTTCATGTAATTGATGTCAACAGCGGGAACCGGTCAAGGAGTGCCAGTGACCAGGAAACAAATGCCCTGCAGGTCAATCTTGAGGCTGCAGTTGAGATTGCCCGTCAGTTGAGACTCCGCGACATGGGAGGTATAATAGTGGTCGATTTCATCGACATGCAGTCGTCTGAGCATCGTCAGTTACTGTTTGAGAAAATGAAGGAGGTGATGGCCTCTGACCGTACTAAGCATAACATTCTTCCCCTGTCAAAATATGGGCTTCTTCAGATCACGAGGCAGCGGGTGCGGCCCGAGATGAATATAATAACAGATGAACAGTGTCCGGTTTGCCGTGGTAAAGGAGAGGTTGGTCCAACCATACTTTTCACTGATGAACTGGAGAAGAGCCTTGTCAATATTGTCGGAAAGGTAAGGACCAGGAAACTTGTACTTAAAGTCCATCCATTTACTGCTGCCTATCTTAAGTGCGGATTCATATCGCTTGCGTCAAAGTGGGGCGGAAGGTACAAGGTAAGGCTTAAGGTTGTTGCGGTACCTTCCTATCACATGCTGGAATACAGGTTCTTCGATACCCAGGAGAATGAAATCGACCTGAGCTGAACTGAACAGAAAGGGGACATTATTTGTTCCAATTGATGACACCTGTTTCCAATGGAAATTACTAGTTCAATTTTTAATTGATGCTGATATCATGAAGAAGTTTTTTCAGTCAATATTGCTAAGCCTTTTAGTGGCTCCCCTCAACGGACAGATATATGATCCGGTCACCTGGGAATTTTTCTATGAGGAGAAAGGCAGGGGGGAATATGAAATAGTTCTTAAGGCAGTCATTGAAGAAAAGTCCCATATATATGCCATGGATATTCCCGAAGGAGGGCCTATTCCCACTACAGTTTTTATTGAGGAGTCGGATGATTTTGCCCTCGTTGGTGAAGTGTACGAAAAGGGAGAGGTTGAGGATGTCTACGATGAGGCATTCAAAATGAACATAAAATGGTTCAGCAACCAGGTTGAGTTCAGGCAGAGAGTCAGAAGCGACTCTCCGAACTTTATGGTGAAGGGTTATGTGAACTATATGTCGTGTGATGACACCCGTTGTTCACCACCTCAGGACAAAGAGTTTGAGATAACGGTAACATCAGCCGGAAAGGAAGATCCGGCCTCAGGCAGGGCTCTCACGGGCGGGTTGGTTAAGTTCTTTCTGCTTTCAATGCTCCTGGGTCTGACAGGTGTGCTGACACCATGCGTCTTTCCGATGATACCGATGACGGTTGCCTTTTTCTCCCGCAGCTCCGGCAGCAGGACCAGAAGCATATTAAGTGCAATAATTTTTGGGATATCCATCGTCCTGATCTATACTTCCGTGGGACTGATAGTCTCACTTACCAGTGCCGGGGCAGGATTTGCCAATACCCTTAGCACACACTGGATACCGAATCTGATATTTTTTGCTCTTTTCCTGCTTTTTGCAGCATCCTTTTTTGGTGCTTTCGAAATAATGCTTCCGAACAAATGGGTCAGCAACGCCGATTCGAAGGTTGACAGGGGAGGAATGGTTGCAGCATTCTTTATGGGTCTTACAACGGTGCTTGTGTCTTTTTCCTGTACCGGACCTATTGTAGGAGCATTGCTGGTAGAGGCGGCGAGCGGCGATGTACTCCGTCCGGCCATCGGAATGTTTGGCTTCGGACTCGCCTTTGCACTGCCTTTTACAGTCTTTGCCCTCTTCCCGTCGGTGCTTAACAGGCTGCCAAAATCGGGCGGCTGGCTAAACTCTGTTAAAGTGGTTCTCGCATTCATACTGCTTGCCTTCAGTATGAAGTTTATTGCGACCATTGATGGCGTTTACGGGTTAAACATAATCTCACGCGACATCTTCATTGCTGTCTGGATAGTGATCTTCCTGCTTCTGGGCTTATACCTGATGGGAAAGATCAGGTTCTCCCACGACTCCGAACTGAAGCATGTCGGGGTCTTCAGGTTACTGCTGATTGTTGCGGTATTTTCTT